>CAYJHS010000097.1:0-8984 GCA_964369815.1 uncultured Desulfovibrionaceae bacterium | reverse complement strand
ATGGCTGTACTTTAAGTAAAGATACGCACGCCTTCACCGCCTATGGGGAAGAGCATATTGACGAAAGACACAGGCATCGCTATGAGTTTAATAATAATTACCTTGAAGTATTAAAAGAAAAAGGACTTATTTTTAGCGGTATGTCACCTGATGGAAGCCTAGTAGAAATTGTAGAAATTGCTGATCACCCTTGGTTTTTAGGCTGTCAATTCCATCCGGAATTTAAGTCAACTCCCATGAAAGCGCATCCACTCTTTAGGGATTTTATTGCTGCTACTAAAAATCAAGCGAATAAGTAATAATTTGTATTATACGTTCTTGAAGATTAAATTAGCGTTATCTATATCATATTAAAAAGTAAAGGGGAGTAGAAATTTACTCCCCTTTACTTTTTTAGCGGATAGAAAAATTACTTTTCTTCAGCAAAAAGGTTAGTGGCTAAGCCGTCTTCTGTACTTGATTCATCACCATATACTGTCTCAAACCAGTCATCATACCAGCTTGTTGTATCATCATCTTCATCATCATCATCTTCTTCTCCAGATTTACCACCTCCTCCTTTGCCTCCGGCTTTCATGCCGCCACCCATGGCTTGAGCGCCAATGGATTCTTCATCTGATAGGGAGGATTGCAAGGTGCTATCACCTTCATCACTATTTTCGCCGATGGTCGTTTTATCAACTTGAGAAGCACGGTACATTTCTAGAGCTTCAGCAGAAAAAGTGACAGTATCACCTGTGCTTGTATCGCCAAGACTTGAGGTATTGCGCTGTTGTGTAATGGGGTCAAAATAAACATTTGCGCTCGCTGAATTACCTGAAATTCCAGAAATAGACATGAGTTTTTCTCCAATATGTTGAATTATATATTTTTTTTGCTTTAGGAAAATATTTCCACAGTATAAGGTATGCAATAAACAGACCAAGAGGTGTTTGGAAATATATATTTCAATTTAATTTATTATGTAAAAAATCTTTTGGAGATATGGACTATGAACTTTAGAAAAAATTTCTATAACATACTTAAATAGAAATTATTCTTTGATAGCCCTTGAAGCTACTTCTTGTGCATGTATTTCTGTGGTATCAAAAACGGGCAGTGACGTATCTATTTGTGAAATCAGTAAAGCAATTTCTGTGCACCCCAATATGACACCTTCTGCACCTTGCTCTTTGAGTTTATGAATAATAGCAACATATTGCTGTTTGGATGTGGGGTTTATAATGCCTAAACACAGCTCTTTATAAATTATATTATTTACAGCTTCAATGTCTTCATCATTGGGAATAAGTACTTCAATGTTAGCATCAATGAGTTTTTGCTTATAAAATTGTTGTACCATGGTATATTTTGTACCAAGTAAAGCAACTTTTTTGATGCTTTGCTTTTTAATGGCCTTAGCAGTAGCTTCTGCAATATGAATCAGTGGAATTGTTATTTTTTCTTCAATCTGTGGTGCAATCTTATGCATGGTGTTAGTGCAAATAACAATAAAATCTGCCCCTGCTTTTTCTAGCTTGATGGCAATTTCTCCCAAGGCTGCGGCACTTTTTTCCCACTCACCCTTGACTTGATATGCTTCAATTTCGGCAAAATCCACACTGTATAATAAAATTTTTGCAGAGTGCAAACCGCCCAATACTTCTTTAACTTTTTCATTAATAATTTTATAATAAAGAGCTGTACTTTCCCAGCGCATACCACCGATTAATCCTATGGGTTTCATGATACCCCCATGTAAAATTATAAATCATACTTGTGCGCCATAACACTTTGTTATAAAAACGTAATCCAATACAGTACATTAAGCAATATAAAGGCGTCATTTTAAACTGTATAATTTCAAGTAGGTATATGTTTAATTCAATATTTTCAAAGCCTGTCAGTAAAAAAAACATATTTTTCTCAATACATAAGACCCATTACCGGACAACATTTGATTCTTTTTCTAGTGCGTAAAAGTTCTTGCTATCAAGCCAAAAACTTACTAGTGGTACGGAAATAGTTATATGAAAAATTTTAAAGTGTTGAGAAGAAAGTATGTTTAAGTTTTTAGTACCTTTGGTATTGGTCGTTATAGCATCTTCCGTGGATTATTTTGTGGGAAAATATATTTCAAAAAAGTATGCTCTCATTGGTATCGTTTTGTTTGTTGTCTTACAGGCCTTGCATATGTTTTTGAGATATCACGGCATAGCCTTTGATGCCTTGAGCATTGGTAAGGCGTGGCTTTTATCTACAGGTATTATTCTTGTTGTTTTTTATGCAATAATATCCTGTGTTAATAGAAAAAAAGAAATTTTTAATCCGTCACGTCGGGCGGCACTTTTTGCTATGGGCGCTATGCTACCTTCAACTTATGGTGTGGCGCAAGGAGTGCGTGTACCTGATGTAGTTTATCATGATTTTTATTCTGAAAAAATACAAAAACTTCATGGCTTTAAAATATTCCAAGTGACCGACATGCACATCAGTGGTCTGTTTGGAAAGTCGTGGTGTGCTGAGCTTGTACAAAAAATTAACGCTGCAAAGCCGGATATTGTTGTTTTCACAGGTGATTTGTCTGATGGATTTTTAGATGAAAGATATGATGATTTAAGCCCCTTAAACGATGTGCAAGCTCCCATGTATGCCTGTCTTGGAAATCATGAGTATATCTATGATTTTATAGGTTTTCAAAAGCGTTTTACTGAACTAGGTATGAAAATTCTTGCCAATGAACATACTGTCATTTCTGTAAAAGGTGAAAAGCTTGTTCTTGCCGGCATTACCGACAAAGCTGCAGAAAGGAGAGGCTTTGAAAAACCAAATATTGAAAAAGCCTTAAAAAATGCCAATACTGAGCATTTAACCATCATGTTAAATCATCGCCCAAGTCTTACTAAGGAGCTTGCGACACGTGGGGTAGATTTGCAACTGTCTGGTCATACGCATGGTGGGCAATTTATTGGATTAAATGGTATTGTTAAGCTTTTTAATGAGGGCTTTTTATATGGTTGGTACAATATCGGTACTATGAAACTTTATGTAAGTTCCGGTGCGGCGCTTTGGGCGGGGGCGCCTTTTCGACTTGGGATGCCCAGTGAATTGCCAATTATTACTTTAAAAAATCCCCATGTTTCAAGTTAGCGTTGTGTTTGTTATGGAAATATCTTCATGAAGCAACAACACGCTTTTTTACTTTTTATTTTTATTATAGTTGTTTGGGGTATAAACTGGACGGTAACTAAATTTATTGTACTTTCCATTCCTCCTTTTTGGTCCAACACCATCCGCTCGCTTATTGCGGCTATAGCATTGCTCATTTTGCAACTAGCAATGCGGCAATGCATTATACCTAAAAAGCGTGATGTACCGGCTATCCTTATTGTAAGCGTCTTTCATATGACTATATTTGCTTCGCTTATGGCGGTTGGTTTGCAGTATGCTTCGGTGGGGCGTTCAGCGATTTTGGGCTATACAACCCCACTATGGGTAACTCCTGCGGCTATCTTTTTTTTACGTGAACCTCTCAATAAACTTAGAATACTAGGTGTTTTTATGGGTATTGCTGGGGTGCTGGTGCTTTTTGCTCCTGCTTTAAAAAAACTAACTTTTGGTCCTGAACTGTTTGGGAATGTGCTACTTCTTGTGGCTTCTTTTTCGTGGGCAATTACCATTGTGGGTATTAAGGTGGTGCAGTGGCATGCTACGCCTTTTCAATTGGTCTTTTGGCAACTGCTTGTTGCAACGCTACTGTCTGCTGTTATTGCTCTATATATGGAAGGGGTGCCCCGTATTGCTTTTAACTCTGCTTTAATATGGCAATTGATATATAGCGGCATTTTAGGCACGGCTTTTGGTTTTTGGGCTATGACAGTGGTCAATCGGCACCTACCTGCAGTGGTTACGTCATTAGGTTTATTGGCAACTCCCATTGTAGCCATTGCCTTTTCGTTATGGTTTTTGGGTCAAAAAATAGACCTGAGTCTTATTGTTTCTGGTGCCCTTATTACTGTCGGTATAGCTCTTGGAGCTTTGCCTACGAGCAATGCAGTGAATAAAGAGAGTAAATAAAAATATTTCATTTTGACAAAATATGTCAGTTAAGGTATTAAGTCGTAATAATTGGTCTACAGGCTGCTTATAAAAATAACATTTTTGTGTGAATACTTTGAGCGGTTTGTGGTTGTAAGGTGGTTTTAGGTTATTGCCACAAAAGTAGTAGTGGTTTTATGATTAGATTATTACTTTTTTACGTTTGTTATGTAAAATAATAAAAGGAGACTTTCTCGTGAGTCAGGAAAAAGAACAACAAATTCGCGTTAATGTAAACACAGACAAAATGGATACTTCTTATGCCAATGCCTTTCAGACTCATTCCACCGCAGAAGAAATTTTAATTTCTTTTGGTATTAGTCAAACGGTACCTTCGAAGGAAGAAGGCGTAAGTGCTGATATGCTTATGCAATTTACTGATCGTATTATTTTGAATTACTATACCGCCAAACGTCTTACTATGTCACTTTTACAAAGTGTGCGTGAACATGAAGAGCGCTTTGGTATCATTGAGCTTGATACTGCTAAGCGTTTGATTTCTTCACCAAGTGCACAAGGTGAAGCTGACCCGAAGCAATAATTATAAACACATAGAACAGTTTATAAAGTAAGAAACCTCCCGCCTAGCGGGAGGTTTTCTTTTTCATAAAAAAAGCACCCTAAAAATAGGGTGCTTAGGTGTTTGGTAGGTTTAGCTACTGACTATACATGTCCATAGAAATCACGGTGATTTACCACGGAGTAAGCATAATCTAAGATGGTGCTCCAGCTATATACAGGCAGGTCTAAAGCACGTTGAATGGCTCTGCCAAAAGGCTGCATGCCGGTGCATTCCAGCATGATGGCGCCAACGTCGGGATTTTCATCCTTAATTTTTTGGCAAGCAGCAACAATTTCGCGCTCAGATTTTTCATAGTGCGCTAAGGGCTTTTCTGGGCGAACTTTGTAGTTCCAAAGGTTATCAAACTCTTCACAACCATTTTCGTGGGCGCCATAGACTACAAAGTTACTGTTGGGGTCAATGCCCACTCTTTGTAAGTGCGTATCTGTAAGTTGTTGCGAAGTATAGCATAAAATGCCAACCTTCTTTTTAGGACCAATGCTTTGTTGAATCATGGGCACTTGTAAAAGGCTTGACATAAAAACCGGAATGTCCACATGCGCAGCTACGTCTTGCTGAAAATAGGCAAAATAGCCGCACTCAGCAGCAATGGCACGGCAGCCCATCTTTTCAAGACGCTTAGCAGAGTCAAGAATGGGTTGCAGGCATTGGCTTTTATCGTCTGTCCACACGAGCTTTTCAATATCAATATCTTTTACGATGTCGTATTGAATAGGGTAGGGGAAGGCGCTGGCATTGCGCACGTCACCGGGAAAGCCGGGATATATGTCATCAAGAATGATAATACCAAGACCCATGCCGTAGCAAGAATGGTCTTTGCGAGTATACATGCTTTTGAGATTAGGGTCATGATTGCGATAATACATAACTCCTCCTTAATATATATGTTTAGCCTAAAAATACAGTGGCGTTCATTTCAACGTCCAGGTCAGCATACATGTGGCCGCCAGCCACTGTCATTCTAGCTGGGTATGGATCTGTGAAATATTCTTTGTATACGGCTTCAAATTCAGCAAAATGTTTCATGTCAGAAAGGAAAACTTGGCAAAGACCCACATCATCCATGGTTGCGCCAGAGGCTTCAACAACGCCTTTAATATTTTCCATCACACGACGAGTTTGGGTAGTAACGCTATCACGCTCTAATTCACCGGTGTTGGGATTTACGCAAAGCTGACCGGATAAATACAAGAATTGACCGGCTTTTACAGCTTGAGAGTAACTTCCAACGGCCTTAGGTGCATTAGGGGTAGCAATAACTTGACGCATAAAAAACTCCTTTGTTTATATAACGCTATATAAACGGTTAGGCATTAATAATAAAAGCCATTGTCAGGCAAGAGGTCTTCGGTGAACAGTTTGCTGTTAATATCCTCACCAGCCAAGAAGCCAGTTTGGATAGCTGTTTCTGTATACCAAGAACCAAGATAGTCTCCAGCAAGGTACACACGCTTTGGTGAGCGCATGAGAATGGGTTGTAACTTATTACGTCCGGGGAAGCAATAGGCAAGACCGTCATGGAACTTCTGTACACTTTGCTCTACAATAAGATTACCAATGCCAGGGAAGACAGCTTCAAGGTCTCTGCGGTAAGTATCAAGTATTTGGTCTTCAGGTAGGTTGATGAGATTACGTGCCAAAGTAGCAGGTGAAAAAACCATAAAGGATGAGCCGGGTTCACGATTGCCAGCTTCCATGGAGCGGTTAAGGTTTGACATGTTAAAAGCAATATTGAAAGAACGCTGTGGGCAGCAATAGGCATACACATCGTCCCAGCTTTGGCGGCCGTTTTCATTGGTTAAGAAAGCGCCGGATACATAGTGACCGTACTTAATTTCTTTGAGCGCCTTATGTACTTCTGGGTCGATACCCTTGGTGACTCTGTGGGTAATGTTGGCAGTGGTCGCCATGACACAATAGCGAGCCTTTTCGGTGATTTCTTGACCGTCTTTTTTGTAGGTCACTTCCACATGGTCGTCATGTTGAATAACTTCAATAACTTCTGCGCCCATTTTCACTTTTTCACCAAGCTTATGTGCTACAGCTTGAGGCAAGGTAGATGCACCGCCCACAATGTTACGGGCAAGACCGGAGCTCTTATCCCATACAAGCAAGAAGTAACCAACACCAGCGCCGGCGGAAATTTCTTCAGGGTCGCCAGAAGAGCGAGAAACAGTAGGACGGAAGAAAGCGTCGGCATCGGGGGAAAGCTTGCCTAAGAAATCAGAAAAGGTTTGGTCAGCCATGAAGTCATAAATACGTTGTTGGCGTACTCTATAATCTTCGCCTGGACGTGGTTTGTTGACCTTGCCATAGGCACGCACAGCGTTCATAACCTTTAAGCCGGCTTTGGCAATTTCCATACGTGTGCCCCAAGATAGAGGCAATTTGAAAGGATATAAATTTACATTGCCGCCATTTAAGGTTTTGCCCTTGAAGGATAAAGCAGAAACGGAACCGGAAAGGTTCAAAGCGTCAACGCCCACTTCTTTCAGCAAGGTGTCCACATAGGAACCTGGGCCAGCATAAACGTGTCCACCCCAGTTAAGCCAATATTTTCCGCGTCTTTCTGAGCGTACACGCCCCCCAATGCGGTTACTTGCTTCAAGAACAAGAATGTCACTGTCACGCATACGCCATGCAGCAGACATGCCTGCTAATCCACCACCAACAACAATTGCGTCTCTCATAATCACGTCCATCAATTAAAGGTCACTGTTACAAAATTTATACTAACACTTACCATTGAAACCATATATCTGCACATATTCGTTAGAGCTAGGTTTCCCAATCTTCAACGACATTAGTTGATGTTGATATTTTTTGTCATCCAACAAATGTTGAAAAATGAAAATTTTTTTTCCTACAAATGTACGAAAAAATCTTGTCAAAACATCGTGGGTATTATATGGATGACTACGGGAGAGGCATATGCTAGAGCAAAGTATTCAAGATTATATAGATACACTTTCACAGCATTTACAGCGTTCAGTGGCTGTGGATGATGTGAAGATAAATCTTATTGCCGTATCAAAGCATTTTACCTATCTTGATGACCTACGCATGCAGGCACTTATTGAGCGCAAGGTCGACAAGAACTTTACGGACTATCTCTATTCATTTGGCATCTTAGATACAGATGAAGACTCCGTTACCGTAGCGGCAAACGAGAGTTTAAATGTTTTACAACGCCAATGCTACCCCATACGCTGGGATGAAGAAATTATTGGATTTTTGTGGCTTCTTGGTGAAACGGATAGTGCCAGCGATGCGGCCGCAATTTCCACAGCAAAAGTGCTTGCTTTTCCTTTATTTGGTTTATTACAAGCACGGCATAAGCTAGAGCTTGCTGCCAGCGATTTAGTGTACGACTTACTCTTTGAAAATGAACAACACGCTTCGCAGGCAGTACTTTTTTACGAAAAGCAGCAAAGACTTTCTTCTAAGCATCGTTATCGTGTCATTTGTATCAATGCTTCTCTATCTTCCAAAAAAAATATCATTACTGAGCTAAATTTTTTACAGGAACATTTAAAAAATGTTGCGCTTTTGAGTAACTCCGGACACAAAAAATTTAGGCCTTTATCTACGCAATATAATAAAGAATTGCTAGCCATTATTCCAGCCAACAATGTGGCTGAAAATATGCTGACTTTAGAAAGTTTTTTGAAAAAAATTGGTATGGACTATGTACGCATTGGCGTAGGTATGCGACAGAACCTATTTCAACTTCAAGAGTCTTATCAAAATGCTCTACATATTGCACAGGTTTTGTGTGTTTTCACAAATTTACGGTGCATTGCCCAGCAAAAAGATTTAGGCATCTATGGGAAGCTTGCCTTTATTCTCATGGATAAAAAAGGGATGGTAGACACGAAATTTCTCGCCCCCAATGTGCATCTTTTATGGGAGCAAGGGCAAGACCTCATCGCTACGCTAGAGGTCTATCTTGATAGTGCAGGGAATGTGGCAGAAACCGCCCAAACCCTCAATATTCATCGCTCTACACTATATTATAGACTTAGCCGTGTGGAAGAAATTACCAACACTTCCCTAAAGTCTGGCATGGATAGACTTGTTTTACACATGGAAATCAAACTCTGGCAATTAACTTTGCAAAATACACATTCTTAAATAGCGTTTTTCGTTGGCATAGTATAAAAATACTGGCATCAATTACATCGATGCCAATTGTATTTTTATACTATGCCAGCGAAAAACTTAACTTTGCATACCACAATTTTTTCCATTGCAAAGCAAGGTAAGCTACCTATGAGGATGTTGCAAAATGCAATTGGTGTCGATGAAATTGACACCTGCATTT
>CAYJHS010000096.1:0-9261 GCA_964369815.1 uncultured Desulfovibrionaceae bacterium | reverse complement strand
AGTTCTGCCTCACGCAAAAGGCTCTGGCTGGCAGAAAGCTTACTCAAATCACGCATAAAGCTGACTACAAAGTCTTTGCCGCCGGAAGAGGAACGCACAAGGGTAACTTCTGCTGGAAACAGCGTTCCGTTAATTTTTTGGTGCATCCAAGTAAACTGACTATAACCATCTTTGAGCACTTGAGCAAAATTTTCAAAGACACGTTTGGCGCTGATGCTGCCATCGGGTTGAAACTCGGGATGCAGGGCATAAAAAGAAGGCAGGAAGTTTTGTTTGTGACTAAAGCCAAAAAGGCGCAAGGCTTCATCATTGCAGTCTAGCATACGGAAATCCGTATCCCAAATGATGATGCTAAGGGGTGTTGCGTTGAGAACCATGCTGCAGTACTGCTCTATGGCCTCAGCTTTGTGCCGTGCAGAGGAGAGTTTTCTTAGGTCTCTGGCATAGGATATGGCGATGGCCTTCCCGTCAAGCATGGCGCGTACCATGGTTACTTCCATGGGTATGGGGGTGCCGTCATGGCCTTGGTGCATCCACTCAAAGCGGTGGTAGCCTGTTTCAAAAACTCTGCGTGCAAAGTCCCAAACAAGCACGTCAGAGCGTTGACCGTTTGGCTGAAATTCCGGCATGACGCTTAGGATATTGTTTAGGTATTCCTGCTTATCTTTAAGGTTGAAAAAGCGTAGCACTTCTTCGTTACAGTCAAGCATTTCAAGGTCTTCATTCCACAGCGTGATGCAAAGCGGTGTGGTATTAAAAAGAATGGTGTTTTTTTCTGTGGCATAGTTGGCTTGCCTGATACTAGCGTGAATTTCTCGCAAGTCTTTGGAGTAAGCCAGCACCACGTCTTCGCCCTTATACTCTGTTCGGATAAGGATTTTACGTGTGGGAACGGCTTCTCCGCAGCGTGTGGTGTGCATCCATTCAATTTCGCCATAACCTTCACGGAAGACTCTATTAAGTATTTCTGGCCGTAACTCTGAAGAAAGCCTGCCATTAGGTTGATATTCAGGAGAAAGCGCTGCAAATGATTCAAAAAAATCTTTTTTGCAGGCAACCCCCAAAAGTTGAGCTGCCGCCATATTTCAGTCAATGTTTTCTAAGTTTTTATTTAAAAAATGCGCACTTAGAGGCATGGAGTCTAGCATGATTTGCATGCGTTCTTCGGCTTCCTTAGTCATTTCTGCAATGCGTTGTAGCTTCCGTAAATCATAAATGTACTCAATGACTAAAGGAGTGCCTTCATGGTATATGCGGCGCAGAGAAGTCATAGTGGGCAAAGGGGAGCCTGCCTCGTCATGCCAAAGCCACTCAATATCTATATGCCCTTCGGCAAAGGCTTGGTCAAGGGCACGGTAGGCAAATTTTGTGGAGGGAGTACCACAGGGTTGGAACTCAGGGAAAAAGGTATTGAGTTTTTCTTTGTGTTCGTCCAAGCTTTGCACGTTAAAAAGCTTTAAGAATATGGAATTACAACTGATAATTTGGTGGTCTGCATTCCAGATACCTATGGCGGTGGGGGAAGCTTCAATGATATTTAAGGCGTTTTGGGCCAGAAGATGCGTTGTAGGCTTATTGCTAGTGGTGTTACACGGTGCACAGTCGCTAAGGGGAGGCGAGGGTGCCAAGAGCACACCAATAATAAGCTTTTCTCCTAAATATTGCACATGGCTTAAACTATAGGTGACAGCAACCTTGTGCCCTTGTATAGTATGTTCCCATGGAAACTGGCAAAAACCGTCTTGTAAAACAGTTGAAAAATAAGAAAAAAAAGGGTTGGAAATGGGGCTTGTTGGTGTGTCTGGTGTATGGTTAGTAGGGTAGGGGAAGTGTGCTTTAGTAGCGTACACATCTTCTGTATGAAAAAATTGTAAAAAATTTTCCGTTGCGTAAAGCAACACGCCATCTTCCCGCCAGCAACACGCCGGTCGCTGATGAGTACTTAAGAGCTGTTGCAAAAATTCTTGCAAAGCTACATTTTTTGCCTCTATATTCTGTTGCATAGGGTAATGCATTGTGATGTTTACATAAAATTTTAACGTCTCGAAAGTATACAGGGTAATTTGTATTTTGCCAATACTTTGTTTTCAAAGAGGTTATTTTTTTGATTTTATTGCTTTAACATCTTAATTTAATTGATGTTTTATGCTAAAAAATGTGGGGTGTTGCTTTTAATTTTTTACCTCGCTTTCTGCTCCTTTGCTTTGTGAAGTGCCTATGTTATGCTTTTAATCATGAAAGTGTTTTGTTGTTCTACGACCCATTGGCATGAGGAAGATGGCTTTGCCTATTTAGCTGCACACAGGCAGCAAAAAATGCTACGTTATCTAAAACCTAATGATAGATTGCGCAGTCTTGTGGGCGGGCTTTTGTTGCAATACGCTCTTGGGGATGTGGCCCTTGCTAAGCCGCTTCTTTCTCCCCTTGGCAAGCCATATTATGCCAATACAGCTCACTTTAATCTTTCTCATTCCGGTGATTATGTATTGATGGTAGTGGC
Organism: uncultured Desulfovibrionaceae bacterium; assembly: GCA_964369815.1. Classification (GTDB taxonomy): domain Bacteria; phylum Desulfobacterota; class Desulfovibrionia; order Desulfovibrionales; family Desulfovibrionaceae; genus CAYJAD01. The sequence continues at coordinate 6,761 of CAYJHS010000096.1, read as the reverse complement.
AGATTTTCCCGTGGGAATTGATGTGGAAAAAGTAACGCCATATTCGTCGGGCGTTCCCCAAAAATGCTTTACACTGCAAGAAAGAAAGTGGCTTGAAGCGCAAGGTACTGATGCGGCCTTTTATGCTATCTGGACTGCCAAAGAAAGTCTTATGAAAGCTACCGGGCAAGGTTTTGCCCTTGATTGTGCGAGTTTTGATGTGCTTTTGAGCGTGCAAGATGCAAATATTCCCTGTGTTATAGAGGGAACAGCTTGGTTTTTAAGAGGAAAAAATTTACCTCAGCACGTCGCTTGTCTTGCCAGTGCGTGCGAAGTTTTAGATACGGAGTATAATTTCTTGTCGCGGGAGGATGTGCTTGCAAAAATATGCGTTTAACGGGTGCTTTAGTCCTAAAAAAAATATCCTCTGAGAGCGTAGCACTTTAGAAAATGTTCCAAAAGTGTATAAAAAGTGTACTAACAATGAGAAGAAAAAGTTCTTAACTTGATTGAAAATAAAAATAAGGATATAATGCTTGTGTGCACAGCGTTGCACAAGTGTTGTATTCTGAATTTTAAGGAGTTTGCCTTGCCAGGAGACCGTGAAAATAAAGTATGTTCCAGTAATTTTACGATTGAAATGGAAGTTGCCCTTGAAGTTATTTCCGGGAAGTGGAAGTCTACTATTTTGTGGAATCTTCATCTTGAAGATAAAATTCGCTTTAACGAGTTTTTTAAGATTATTCCAAGCATTACACAAAAAATGCTCACGCAACAATTGCGAAAACTCGAAGAAAATAAACTTGTAGTGCGTACTGTGTATCCTTCAACACCGCCCACTGTGGAATATTCACTCACCGCTTTAGCAAAGGACGTTATCCCTATTTTGGAAGATTTGAACCAATGGGGAAAAAAAGTTATTCAGTCCTATAATGAGTAATTTCTGCTTTCTGCTTATTCCAACAGCTTAAAATATTTTATTATTATAAGGCACCAAAAAGTACCTTGCTCACCTTTTTGTTTTTACCAAACAATAAGGTGCCTTCTTGTGTAATCTTTTTTTTATGCTTATATAGCCCCTCAAGCGCGAGTTGCGTAAAATTTTTGAAAAGGATTTATGAATGAAAAGATTTACAATTCCCAGAGATGTGTATTTTGGTGAAAATGCTCTTGAGCACTTAAAAAGCCTTACCGGTAAAAAAGCTATGTTGGTTATTGGTTCTGAAAGAATGATTAAGGACAATACCACTGCACTTATACAAGCTAATCTTAAAGAAGCTGGCATTGAAAGTACAATATTCTGCGGTATTGAAGCTGATCCAAGCGTTGCCACGGTAATGCGTGGTGTTGCTGCCATGAATGAATATCAACCAGATATTATTATTGGTGTTGGTGGTGGTTCTCCCATTGATGCAGCTAAAGCTATGTGGATTTTCTATGAAAACCCTGACTTTACCTTTGAAGAAGCTGCAAAGCCTTTCAACCTTCCTACACTTCGTAAAAAAGCATACTTTGTTGCCATCACCACCACCAGCGGTACCGGCACAGAAGTAACGGCATTTTCCATCATCACCGATGAAAAAACAGGTACAAAGTACCCCATTGCCGACTATAATATTACCCCAGACGTGGCCATTGTTGACACAAATTTGGTAAAAAGCCTTTCTCCCTTACTTGTAGCCAATACCGGTATGGATGCTATTACTCACTCTTTTGAAGCCTATGTTTCTGTGGTGGCTAACTCCATTACCGATTCTTTAGCCATAAAATCCATTGAAATGATTGTGGATAATGTAGTGGCTTCCTATAATGGTGATGAAGAAGCCAGAAAAGAAATGCACGTAGCTCAGTGCATGGCCGGTATGTCTTTCTCTAATGCTATCTTGGGTATCGTACACTCTATGGCACACAAAACAGGCAAAATTTTTGATATTCCACATGGTTGCGCTAATGCTATTTATCTTCCTTTTGCCGTTAAGTACAACGCAAAGGTTGCTGGCGAAAGATATGCTCAAATTGCAAAATATCTTGGCCTTGCCGGTTCCACTACAGACGAGCTTGTAGATGCACTTATTGCAAAGCTTGTAGAGTTGAAGGCTCAAATGAACATGCCGAAAACCATGAAAGAATTTGGCGTGAGCGAAGAAGCCTTCTTGGCTCAGTTAGATGACATTGCCGCCGCTGCCGTTGCCGATCCTTGCACTGGAACAAACCCACGTGAAATTGACCCTGCAACCATGGCAAAACTCTTTAAATGCGCTTATTATGGTGACAAGGTAGACTTCTAAGTCATAACATTTTGTTAAAATAAGTTTTATTTTATGTGTCCCCAAAGCGAAATTGTGCTTTGGGGACATTTTTTTATGAATTACCAAAAACCTACGGCGGATGGCTTTTATAAATTTACACGCTTATGTGTGTGGTGTGGATATAAATATAGCGCCTCATCCTTTACGAGCATGTTTGGCCTTTGTGGTGATTTACTCATGAACTTAAAAGCGGTATACTTCCAAAACAGTGGAAAGATAATGCGGGAATACCACCCAGAATATGGCAATTTTATAACTTCTTTTTGCAAGAGCAATACCTTAATGGCACAGAACAATGATTATTAGTGCAACACGGCGAACTGACATTCCTTCATATTATGGAGAATGGTTTTTGCGCAGATTGCGTGAGGGTTTTGTGTTTATTCCAAATCCGTACAATGCAAAGCGTTATTCTAGAGCAAGTTTAACTCGTGATGCTGTTGATATAATAGCCTTTTGGACAAAAAACCCTCTCCCATTTCTAAAGTATTTACCCGAAATAGATAGCATGGGCTATGCGTACTATTTTCAGTTTACGCTTACACCATATGGAAAAGAAACAGAAAGTAATTTACCTAATAAAAATACGTTGTTGGAAGCATTTATACATTTAAGCAAAAAACTCGGTAAAGAACGTCTTGTGTGGCGATATGATCCCATAATTATAAATAGTCGCTATGATATGAGTTATCACGCTGAAATGTTTGCATATATGGTACGCAAGCTTGCTGCATACACAGAAAAATGTGTTATAAGTTTTGTTGATAATTATAAAAATGTTACTGCTCGGATGGGGAAAAAGCCTGCGTATGCCATGACCAAGGAAGATATGCTTGAAATTGCCAGTATTTTTTCAAAGCTGGCAAAGGAACACGGTCTTGAGCTTTTTACGTGTTCTGAAGAGATAGAGCTTGGACAATTTGATATTAAGCATGGAGCATGCATTGATAAAAGTCATATTGAAAAAATCCTTGGCGTTAAAATCAATGCACATAAGGATAAAAATCAACGCCAGCACTGCCTTTGCGTAGAAAGTATAGACATTGGAACATATAATTGCTGTGCAAATGGCTGTAATTATTGCTATGCCTTAACGTCAGAACACGCTTCCATGCGCAATATGGCAAGGCATAATCCGCAACACGCAGTGCTCATAGGCGAAATGCCCCCAGATGCCATTATTACAGAAAGAGAAAGATTTAGTGTAATTGACCCACAACTGTCCTTGATGAACCATGTTTAAAGGGGTGCTATGATGTGCTTGTAGAAAAACGCGGCTGAGACTACCTTGGGCTCTGCATTGGTTTTTGCTTTTTTTACTCCACGCAGGCTGGATTTGTTAAAATAAATCTATCGTCAGCATTTTTTTCACCCCACTCACACATTAGTTCAAGAATAGGCATAAGCGTTAACCCCTTTTCTGTGATAGAATATTCCACTCTAGGGGGGATTTCGTTAAAACTTTGGCGCAAAATGAGACAATCAGCTTCTAACTCTCTTAATTGATTAGTTAATGTTTTTTGCGAAATGCCCTTAACTTCACGCATGAGATCTTTAAAACGCTTCGTTCCATCCTCTGCAAGCATATATAAAATGAGGGGCTTACATTTGCCACCTATCATTTTGAGGGTCACTTCAATTTCTGAAGCCACAACTATTTTTTCCATTAGTCACCTTCCTTTCCCTAAGAGAAAATAATGTACCGTATTGACAAGATTTTTTTGAACAAGTAAAAAATCTCTAAATAGTATTTTGTACTATAATAGAAAAAAAGGCAATGAAATTTTGCTTTGAAAGTTGTGAATGCCGTTAACTATTTATTAGTCGCTTGTACATATAAGGTTTTTGGCAACTTGTCTTTTAAAATCAACATGGGAGATTTTGCTATGTATAGGAAAAATTATGCATTTCTAACAATTTTAACATTTTTATTGGCTTTTACATCCTTTGCCTATGCCGCTCCGGTTCCTCCCGGTGACAGCCCCAAGGCAACAGTGGAAAAAGTAAAATTCCAGAACAGAATATCCATTGAAATTGTAGGCGATTTGTACGTCCCTAAAAACATTGACACATCTAAAAAGTATCCTGCCATTATTGTAGGGCATCCCTTTGGTGGCAATAAAGAGCAAACAGCAGGCTTACATGCACAAAAACTTGCCGAGCTTGGCTTTGTAACCTTGGCTTTTGACGCTGCTTTTTATGGTGAAAGTGGCGGTCAACCACGCAATACAGAAATGCCTGATGTGCGTGTGGAAGATTTTAGTGCCGCCGTGGATTTTTTGAGCAACCATAAGTTAGTTGATAAAAATCGCATTGGCGTCTTAGGTATTTGTGGTGCTGGTGGCTATGCCATAGGCGCAGCAAAAATCGACCCACGCATGAAGGCCATTGCCACCGTGAGCTTGGTTGATATGGGTGAAAGAAACAGAAAGCAAGGCTTTGCACGTAATGCTAAATTGACGCCGGAAAAGCGTGCTGCGCTGCTAAGTGCCATGGCAGAGCAAAGAACAAAGGATTTTGCCGCCGGTAAGCCACATTATATTAGCAATATACCCACAAAGGGACCTAATGAATTTTATGAGTATTATAGAACTGCCCGTGGCGCACATCCTCGTGCCTCAACAGATTATACTTTTGTGAGCAATGCAAGTTTGCTGACTTTTTATCCACTTATCGACATTGAAACCATTGCCCCACGTCCTTTATTGTTTATCATGGGTGACAAAGCAAGCTCTGTTTATTTCAGTGAAGAAGCCTATGCAAAAGCCGCTGAACCCAAAGAACTTTATATCATAAAAGATGCGCTCCATACTGACCTCTATGACAATCCCAAATTTATGAAAGATTCTATCCAAAAACTCAAAAACTTCTTTGAGAAAAATCTTTAATCGTAAACTCAACCCTTAACTTTTATTTTGGAGAAAATAATGAAAAAACTCGTGGTTATCACCGGTGCCAGTTCCGGTTTCGGTAAAGTATTGGCTGAACAATTCAGTGCAGCAGGGCATCCCCTTTTACTTCTTGCTCGTCGAATTGAGCTGGTGGAGGCTCTGAATTTGCCCAACACCATATGCAAAAAAGTGGACGTGACCAATAAAGCAGAATTTGAGAGTGCAGTGCGTCAAGCCGAAGAAAAATATGGCAAAACTGACTTACTCATCAACAATGCCGGCGTTATGATGCTTGGCAGCCTTGAAGACCAAGACGCAGCAGAATGGAAAACCATGCTTGATACCAACGTACTTGGCGTTATGAATGGTATGCAAATTGTTATGGCTGGCATGAAAGAACAGCAATGCGGTACTATTATTAACTTATCTTCCATTGCTGGCGTTAAGGCTTTCGGTAATCATGCAGCCTATTGCGCTTCAAAATATGGCGTGGTTGGGCTAAGCGAAGTAGCCAGAGAAGAGCTTGCGCCGCATAATGTTCGTGTTATCACCATTTGCCCCGGTGCAGTTGCCACGGAACTTTTAGGGCATACCACCAATCCCGATATTATTAAGGGATATAAAGAGTGGACAAATACTGTGGGCGCTACAAATATTACCGCTGAAGATGTGGCCACAACTATTAAATTTGCCTATGACATGCCGCAAGGCGTGTGCTTGCGCCAAATTCAATTGGCTGATACCAAGCAAAACGTTTAGCAGGCTGTTAGAATATTCCCCCATAATTTGGCATGACTGAATTATGGGGGTACTTTATTGAGCACATCTTCATAAATATTCGACATATAAAATACTTGTAAATATCTGAAATATAAAAACAGTAGTGACATTTATTTATGAAGTGTGCTCCTTCGCTTTAGAGGTGATTATGAAAGTTTTGATAATTAACGGTAGCCCAAGAAAGGGCAATACAAAATGTGCATTAGGTATGCTTGAAAAAGCCATTCAAGAAAAATATAGCCATGCAGACTGTGAATTTGTTGACGTTCCTGCACTTAAAGTACAAGGCTGTATGGCTTGTGATGGGTGTAAGAAAAATGGCGGCGACTGTGTAATGAAAGACGGCAGTGCCGAGCTGATGAAAAAGCTGATGGGAGCAAATGTCCTTATTTTTGGTACACCTGTGTACTGGTGGGGAATAAGTTCTCAGCTCAAGGCATATATCGACAAATTTTATTCAAAAGTTTCGATGATTCAAGAGCTTGCGCCAAAAAAAGTGGGAGTTATTGCCATAGGTGCTTTAGAAACAAGCAATATTCAATACAAACTTATATCTAGCCAATTTGAAAGCATCTGTGACTATCTCAAGTGGGATATGGTGTTTAGTGCGTCATTCTCATATGAAGGAAAGCACGATTTAGCCAATGATGCTACTATTGAGAAGCAAATTGCTGTATTAGCAGAAAAAATATAATATACAAATTAACCTAAATCTACTAGTCGTCACTGAAAAACATGTTAACAATATAAAATTAAACATTTTTTAGTTAAAATATGCAAATAAAAATGCCGAAAATAAGGG
>CAYJHS010000095.1:0-9263 GCA_964369815.1 uncultured Desulfovibrionaceae bacterium | reverse complement strand
TTACAAGCATTTCCGGTGAAAAGCCCTCTCTTTTTAATAAAGGGGCTTGGATGGGCAAGGTTATGGATTGGAGTATGCGAAATGAAACCTTTAAAGTGCAGATTTTCCGTTTCGTGGACGTTTTCCCTTCTTTAACTACTTCCAAGCTTCTTTCAGATCATATTACCGAATATTTTGGTGAAGGTAATGACATGCCCAAAGTGCTGTCCACTGGTGCCAAACTGGCTAGCGCCTTTGGTTCCATTGGTGGTAGCATGCTGAATAAATTTATCAGTAGCAATATTCAAGAAATGGCTAAACAGTTTATCGTGGGTGAAAAAACCGACGAAGCAGTTAAAAATATTAAAAAATTGCGCAAAGAAGGCTTTGCCGCCGTGGTAGACGTGCTTGGTGAAGCCACACTCTCCTATAAAGAAGCTGACGAATATGTACAAACATATTTAGAGGTTATTGATGCACTTGATAAAGAGCAAGACTCTTGGGCGCCCCTTGGTAATGCCCCTGCTGGTGCTAAGGACGACTTTGGGCACGCTCCAAAAATCAACGTGGCTATTAAGCCAACAGCGACGTTCTGCCTTGCGAATCCTCAAGACTTTGAAGGCTCTGTAGAGGGCATTTTAGTACAGGCGCGTCGGGTATGTGAACGTGTGGTGCAGGCCAAAGGTTTTTTATGCATTGACATGGAGTCCTACAGGCACAAAGATATCGTCATTGAAGTTTATAAACGTTTGAAATTAGAATATAAAGATTATCCACATATCGGCATTGTATTACAAACCTATTTGAAGGATACTGATAAAGACGTGGCTGACTTGCTCGCTTGGGCACGAGCCGAAGGCACACACATTTCCATCCGCTTAGTAAAGGGCGCTTATTGGGATTACGAGACAGTAAAAGCCAAGCAAAATGGCTGGGAAGTGCCTGTTTACACAGTAAAAGCCGATAGTGACGCCGCTTTTGAGCGTGCTGCCTATGAAATTTTGAAAAATCAAGACATTGCACACTTTGCTTGCGCATCGCATAATATTCGTACTATTTCCGCTGTGTTGGAAATGGCTGCGGAATTAGGCGTGGATGAGTCTCGCTACGAATTCCAAGTGCTCTATGGCATGGCAGAGCCTGTGCGTAAGGGCATTTTACGTGTGGCAGGACGTGTGCGCCTGTATTGTCCTTATGGCGATATGGTACCCGGAATGGGCTATCTTGTACGTCGCTTACTAGAGAACACCGCCAACGAATCTTTCTTGCGCCAAAGCTTTGCAGAAGATAATGAAATCGAGCAGTTGATGGAAGATCCTATCATAACCGCCGAACGTCATCGTGCGCAAAAGCCTCCTAAACCTGCTGTGAAACATGAAGGATTTGGGCCTTTCGTCAATGAATCTCAAGTGGACTTTACTCGTAAAGACCATCGGGATATTTTCCCTGCCGAAATTGCCAAAGTGCGTGCAAATATTGGTAAAAATTACCCACTTTACATCAGTGGGAAAGATGTCACCATGAGTGATACCATTCCCTCTTTGAATCCGGCTAATCCTGACGAAGTGCTCGGGCATGTGGCGCAAGGTGGTATTGCCGATGTTTATCAAGCAATTGCAGCTGCTAAGGAGGCTTTCCCTGCGTGTAGAGACACTCCGCCTGAAAAACGCGCGGAATATATAGTAAAAGCCGCTGCCATTGCCCGTCGTCGCATGTATGAACTCTGCGCATGGCAGGTGCTGGAAGTGGGCAAGCAGTGGGATCAGTCTCAGGGTGATGTTTCTGAAGGTATTGACTTTATGGAGTATTATGCACGCCATATGGCCAGCCTTGCCAAACCTCTGCGCCTTGGCAATGCCCCGGGCGAGCTGAACCACTATATTTATGAACCCAAGGGCTTAGCCGCTGTTATTGCGCCGTGGAACTTCCCCTTTGCCATTAGCATGGGCATGGTGTCCGCCGCCATTGTCACCGGTAACCCTGTTATTTATAAGCCTTCTAATTTGACCGGTATTATTGGGCATCAGCTAGCTGAAATATTCCATGAAGCTGGACTCCCCGCCGGTGTTTTCAACTATGTGCCTGGTCGGGGTTCTGTCATGGGCGATTACTTGGTAGAGCATAAAGACATAAGTGTCATTGCCTTTACCGGTTCCATGGAAGTGGGCTTGCGCATTGTGGAAAGGGCCGGAAAGACCGTCCCCGGTCAGCTGAATGTGAAGAAAATTATTTCTGAAATGGGCGGCAAAAACGCCATCATCATTGACGATGACGCTGACCTTGACGAATGCGTGCCACACGTTTTGTACTCTGCCTTTGCTTTCCAAGGGCAAAAGTGCTCGGCATGCTCTCGCCTTATCGTTACAGATGCCGTGTATGACCGCATGATAGATCGCCTTGTGGAAGCGGCAAAAGCTATGCTTGTGGGGCCTGCTGAAGATTGCACCTATGCTATGGGGCCGGTGGCCGATGCGGCAGCACAGAAAAATGTGCTCGAATATGCTGCCATTGCAAAATCTGAAGGCAAGTTGCTCTTTGAGAGCAAAATCCCCGATAGCAATGGCTATTATGTGCCCATCACCATTGTGGGGGATATCAAGCCGGAACATCGCATAGCGCAAGAAGAGGTCTTTGGGCCGGTGCTTGCGGTCATGCGTGCCAATGATTTTGACCACGCCATTGAGCTGGCTAACAGTACCCAATTTGCACTCACCGGTGGTGTCTTTAGCCGTTCGCCCAAGAATTTGGACAAGGCAAGACGTAATTTTCGTGTGGGTAACTTGTATATTAATCGTAACAATACCGGTGCTTTGGTTGAGAGACAACCTTTTGGTGGCGCCCGTATGTCCGGCGTTGGCACAAAAACCGGCGGCCCTGACTACTTGTTACACTTTATGGATCCTCGTGTTATCACCGAAAATACCATGCGTCGTGGTTTTGCCCCCATTGAAGAGGGGGATGATTGGGTAGAATAACACTGAGAACGTGCCCGCAAGTGCCTTTTAGCGTACTTCTACATCAAATACATACGCTTTTTCGGTCAAATACCAGAAAAGTAAGTTCCATCAAAGCGTATCTATTTTCCTTGAATTACACTAAAATGCTTCTTACGGAGCACGCTCTAAGGAAGCACAGAAAGAAAAAACTTTCGGTGTTTCCTAAAATATAAAGTCTTAGCTCTTTGCTAAGAACCAAGGATTATGGCTAATACCCTCATGTTTTAACGTATTTTACGGGAGATTGTATGAAAAAGTTTTTGTCTACTTTGTGTTTTGGTGCTTTACTTTCCGCCTCTCTTTTTGGTCTTCCCATGCAGGCTGAGGCCGCCGAGGTCAAGGTTGGCGTTTTATGCCCGTTGACAGGTAAATGGGCTTCTGAAGGGCAAGATATGAAAAATATCGTGAACCTTCTTGCCAAAGAATATAATGCAAAAGCTAAGAAAGATGGAAAAAACACCATTAGCTTAATTTTTGAAGACGATGCCGGCGACCCACGCTCTGCCGCTCTTGCCGCTAATAAGCTTGCTTCTTCTGAAGTAGTTGCCGTTATTGGTACTTATGGCTCTGCCGTAACTGAAGCTTCCCAAAATATTTTGGGCGAAGCCAACATTGTACAAATTGGTACTGGTTCTACTTCCGTACGTTTGACTGAAAAAGGCTTAAAGACCTTCTTCCGTACCAGCCCACGTGACGACTCCCAAGGTCTTTCCGCTGCTAACCTTATTAAGAATAAAGGTTACAAAAGAGTAGCTCTTTTGCATGATAATTCCTCTTATTCCAAGGGTTTAGCCGAAGAAACCAAGGCCGTTTTAGATAAAAATAAAATTGAAATTGTTTATTTTGACGCTATCACCCCCGGTGAGAGAGATTATACTGCAACTTTAACAAGCTTAAAGAAAAGCAATCCTGACATTATTTTCTTCACCGGTTACTATCCAGAAACTGGTAGCTTGCTTCGCCAAAAAGCCGACATGGGCTTTAAGGTGCCTATGATGGGCGGCGACGCTGCAAACCACCAAGATCTCGTGAAGATTGCCGGTAACAAAGCTGCTGAAGGATATTTTTTCATTAGCCCCCCACTTCCTCAAGATCTTGACAGCAAAGAAGCCAAGGATTTCCTCGTGGCTTTCCAAAAAGAATATAAGGCTGTGCCTGTGTCTGTATGGGCAGTGCTTGCCGGTGATGCTTTTAGTGTAATCGCCGACGCTGTGTACAATGGCAAAACCACATCTGCTGATATTGCTTCTTATTTGACTAACACCCTCAAAGATTATGTGGCTCTTACCGGCCCCATTAGCTTTGATAAAAAAGGTGACCGCATTGGTGACTTCTATCGCACCTATGTTGTAGACGCTAACGGGAAGTTCATTTTACAAGCTCGTTAAAATATAAAAATGTGCGCCTTTCACGCCGATGGAGGGCGCACAGCCTTTAAAATATTGCGCCACTGGTAGCAATAAAGTCCTATTTTTGTTTAATGTTAGCAAGGAGTTGCCCTGAGTATGTATGATTTTTTACAGCAACTTTTCAATGGTCTGGCGGTGGGGGGAATTTACGCCCTTGTGGCTCTTGGCTACACCATGGTTTATGGCATCTTAAAACTCATCAACTTTGCCCACGGTGATTTATTTACCATTGGTGCCTACCTTGGTTTAACCTTTCTCGTCAGCGCAGGCCTCATGGGTGCCTTGCCTGTAGAACTAGCTATCTTGCTTGTGTTTGTCATGGTGGCACTGCTGGTGGCGCTGATAGGCTATGTGCTTGAAAGAACAGCCTATCGTCCTTTACGTACAGCCAATCGCTTGTCCGCTGTGGTGTCAGCCCTTGGCGCTTCCATATTTTTTCAAAATGCCATCATGCTTCTTTATGGTGCACGTTTTTTCGTGTATCCCGAGGCAGTGCGTCCGTCTTTTACCTTTAATTTTTTTGGCATGACCATTCCGGGAGTGCGGGTGCTTGTTATCATCACATCACTCTGCCTCATGCTCGCCTTGTATCTTTTTGTCAATCGTACCCGCACCGGCGCTGCCATGCGGGCGGTAGCCATTGACCAAGGCGCCGCGCGACTCATGGGTATTAATGTTAACCGTATTATTTCCATAGTCTTTATGATTGGCCCTGGCCTTGGTGGTGCTGCCGGCATGATGGTTGGTATTTACTATGGACAAATTGACTTTGTCATGGGCTGGAACTATGGCCTAAAGGCCTTTACTGCGGCTATTTTGGGCGGCATTGGGAATATTCCCGGTGCTATGCTTGGGGGGCTGCTCCTTGGTGTTATTGAGGCCATGAGTGCGGCTTATATTGCCGCTGCATGGAAGGATGTTATTGCCTTTGGTGTGCTTATTTGCATACTTATCATACGCCCCACGGGCATATTGGGCGAAAGGGTGGCGGATAAACTATGAACAAACGCTTATTATCCCTGTTGGCTTTAGCTGCGATTTTGTTGGTTTTGCCACTGTTTGTGAACAATTATTGGATTGATGTATGCGTCAATGTAGGCATTTATGCTTGGCTTGCGCTTTCCCTCAATGTAATCTTAGGCCAAGCTGGGCTTTTTAATATGGGACATGCGGCCTTTTATGCCATTGGTGCGTATACAACAGCCATTTTTAATACTCAATTTGGTATTCCCATCCTGTATCTTTTGCCCTTGGCTGGGGTTATGGCTGGGCTTTTTGCCCTTATAGTGGCACGTCCTATCATCCACTTGCGGGGGGACTACTTACTTATTGTAACTATTGGTATTGTGGAAATTGTCCGCTTAACCATCACCAATGACGTAGGTGGTTATTTTGGTGGATCTAATGGCATCTTTGGTATATCACGCCCCGAAATTATGGGGTTTAAAATCAATACTCCCACAGAGTTTTATTATTTAGTTTGGAGTGGTGTGGGGATTAGTGTCATCTTTTTTGGCTGGCTTGCTCATTCACGCTTTGGTCGGGCTTTGCGCAACATTCGTGAGGACGATACCGCTGCCAATGGCTGCGGCGTCAATGTTACTAAGTATAAGCTTATTGCCTTCATTATTGGAGCGTGCTGGGCTGGTACGGCAGGCAATATTTTTGCCGCAAAGATGACCATCGTTACTCCGGAGTCCTTCTCTTTTGTGGAGTCAGTGACCCTTTTTGCCGTGGTAATTTTAAGCGGTGGCAGCCAGCTTGGAGTATTACTCAGCACCTTTATTTTCATTGGTTTGCCGGAAGTTTTGCGAGAATTTTCCAATGCTCGTATGTTGATTTTTGGTTTTGCCATGATGGCCATGATGATTTGGCGTCCGCAAGGCTTATTGGTGCCAGCTATGCGTAAGTACCATGTGCGCTTTTTCAAAAAAGATGGTAAGTTGAAAGCGGCTCCTAGCGCAGAAGAGACGCAAGAAAAAAATGCCATAAGCAGTGAGGGCAAATAATGAAATTATTGCAACTTGCTAATGTTACAAAGATTTTTGGTGGACTGACTGCCACCCGTGAAGTGAGCTTTTCTGTGGAGCGGGGGGGTATTATCGGCCTTATTGGCCCCAACGGCGCCGGAAAAACGACCGTTTTTAACTGTATTACAGGTAACTACACACCGGAAAAAGGTGATATTTACTTCAAAAATACACGTATTACCGGCATCCCTCCTTATAAATTGGTGAAAATGGGTATTGCTCGTACCTTTCAAAGTATTCGCCTTTTTCCTAATATGTTAGTGGTGGAAAATGTTCTTGCTGGGCACCATTGTCGCATGTCCGCCGGCGTTATTTCCTCTATGCTTCGCTTGCCAAGTCAACGTCGTGAAGAGCGAGCTGCCCTTGACCGCTGCATGCAAGAGTTGGCCTTTGTAGGGCTGGATAGTAAGTATCAGGAGAGGGCAGGGTCTTTGTCCTATGGTAATCAGCGCCTTTTGGAGATAGCCCGTGCTTTGGCTTCTGACCCTGAGTTACTTATCTTAGACGAGCCTGCAGGCGGTATGAATGAGCAAGAAACCGGCGACCTTATGGCGCTCATTTATCGCATTCGCAAGCGGGATATTAGTGTTTTGCTCATTGAGCATGACATGCGGCTTGTTATGCAGCTGTGCCATCGCCTGATTGTTTTAGAAAATGGGGCGGTTATCGCCGATGATATACCTGAAAATGTTCGAAATAATAAAGCCGTCATCGAGGCCTATCTCGGTGTAGATGATGATGAGGGCTAAGCTATGGCTTTTCTAGAATTAAAAGATGTACATGTGAACTATGGCCCTGTAGAGGCCTTACACGGTATTAACCTTCATGTGGAAGAAGGTGAAATAGTAAGTATTTTAGGTTCAAATGGTGCCGGAAAATCCACCACACTTCAGACTATTAGTGGCCTGCAAAAGGTTACCCGTGGGGAGATTTTGTTCCAAGGCAAGCCCATACACACCATGCCTAGTTATGAAATTGTGGAGCAAGGCATTACGCATTCTCCTGAGGGGCGGCGGGTTTTTGGGACCATGAGCGTTGTAGATAATTTGAAGCTGGGGGCTTTCACCGTTAAGGATGTGTCTTTGACTAACAAAACCCTTAAATGGATTTTTGAGTTATTTCCACGCCTTGAAGAGCGTCAGCATCAACTTGCCGGTACGCTTTCTGGTGGAGAGCAGCAAATGCTTGCCATTGGGCGAGCGCTTATGGGACAACCACGTTTGTTGCTGTTAGATGAGCCGTCTCTCGGACTGGCACCTTTATTGGTGGGATCTATTTTTGATACGGTGCGTAGCATTAATGCTAAGGGACTGACCATTATTCTTGTAGAGCAAAATGCTCGTGCTGCGTTAAGGTTGGCTAAGCGTGGCTATGTGCTCGATGTAGGTAGTGTAGCCATGGAAGATACCGCTGAAAACTTGCTTAATAATCCTACGGTGCGTGATGTGTATCTTGGGGGGGCGTAGCCTGTGTGGTTCTGGGAAAAAAGATATAATTTAAGTGTCTAACTTCTCTTGGGTATAGTGCGAAAATACGTGTATCAATTCTGCTTCGCTCCATCGATACAATTATATTTTCGCACCATCCCCAAGGAAATTACCCCATTGTACGTCTTGCTCTGCGAAGAGAGACGCACAACATAACAGAAGTATTAAAAAATTACTCATTTATAAATAGCATATGCGCAAAGACCTGTGCATCAAAAATAGCATTGGAAATGAGCGCTTTTTCTTCCGGATCATGGCAGTTAGAGAGTATAAGGCTCCACACCGCCGCATGTAAGCCCCTTTGTCGAATCTCCTTAGCTACAGTGCCGCCGCCAACGCCCATACACTTGGCTTCAACGCCGGATAGGTCGTGGATAGCTTTTTGTAGTAAGTGCACTACATGGCTCTCTTGTGGCGTAGGTGCAGGGCTTTGCTGTTCACTTGTTATATTTATGTCAATATTCACACCATATTGTGCGGAAACTTCCCTGCAAATAGCATGAACAGCGTCGAGCACAGCTGCATTTTCATAACAAGGCAAGATGCGACAATCTAGGTAGAACACATCCCGTGCTGGTACCGTATTAATATTGGGTACATTGGCTTCACGTTTGGTTGGAGTAAAGGTAGATATGGGCGGATCAAAGAGCGGGTCACTTTCGTTAAAAATTTCATGCAATTTTTGCAATGCTAACACCAAGGCAGAACCTGCCAGCATGGCATTAATACCTTTGTGGGGAGTTGAGCCGTGACACTGCTTGCCTTCAACAGAAAAACTTAGCCAAAGAACATGTTTTTCGGCAATTTCGAGCATACTGCCGTCAGCATTGCCAAAATCCGGTACTACAAAAATATCGTCTTTGCCAAAAATATCGCCATGTTCTCGCATAAGCCATTCAATGCCAAGGTGATTCCCCGTTTCTTCATCAGCCACAAAAATACAGCCCAAGGAAAGCTCCGGCTTATGTCCGCTTTTCTGTAAAGCATCAAGCAAGATGAGGGAAGAAACAAGTGCCTGCTGATTGTCTTCTACTCCACGGCCTATGAGCACATCCCCATCTACTCGCAAAGTAAATGGATCTGCCTTCCATAGCGTTAAATCTCCAGCCGGAACCACGTCCATATGCCCCAAAATCCATAAAGTGCGTTCACTCTTGCCTGCTACATGTGCCACAATATTAGGACGATAGCCGCAAGGAACCCTTGTGTCTGGTGCATTATAGCTGCGCACACGGCTAATGCCCCTGCGCTCAAGCTCTTCCAAAATAAAATTGGCCTTATGCACTTCGCCCACACCGTCATTTTCAGGGCCAAGGGCAGGAATTGCTGTAAGTTCTCTTTGTAAATGGATCACATCTTCTT
>CAYJHS010000094.1:0-9435 GCA_964369815.1 uncultured Desulfovibrionaceae bacterium | reverse complement strand
GGTGTGGGGGGAAGGAAACACCTTTTTGGCGCTAGCAAAAGGGGTTTCCTTTCCCCCACAGAAAATAAATACTATTAAAATTGAATGCCGTGGCGCAGAAGTTTCGTATAATCTTGTATATTTTGGTATATGCAAAATGAAGCGAAAACTACTTTACTACGCCAAAAAGTGTTGTGAAAACACCGCCAAGAAGATCAAAAACACCGGTGCCAAGGGTTCCTATGGCCGCAATGACCACAGCACCGGCATTCAAGCTACGCTTTGGGTCATCCATGCTACCATAGTAACGTACCGGAATGTCAACGATATAGCCAAGGTCAGCCACAAGACGCATGTCAAGGGTGTCATTAACAAGATTAATATTGCCCTTACCACGAATTTGCATATCTGGCCCAAAAAGTCTGAAATTTTGACTTTGCAAAATACCGTTGACTAAGGTTCCATTGTCACTAAAGCTTGAAATTTGAGTGGGACTGTCACGTAAAGTTCCATCAGGGCGCGTGGCCTGCATAAAACCACTGCCTACTGCAAGCTTCCAAGTTCCATTAAAACCCGCAAGAATATTTTTCTTTTTGCCAAGGATTCCATCAAATGACAGTGCTACAGAAACCGGCCCAGAAATTACCGTTCCCATACGCAAGTCGTTAGTTAGAGCCAGCAAGTCCACGCCATTGGCATCAACCTTAATCTTGCTGTGTAGGGCCTTATTTTGCACAGTGCCGCTAAAGCTTCCGTTGACGGTACCGTCATATAACGTTGCCTTTAAGGATTTAAAGGACAAAGAAGCGTTGCGAATATCTACCGTGGTGCTGATATTGCGCACGCTCAGTTTTTTTATGCGGAAAAGTCCAATTTTTATGGCACCACTGAGCTGTAAGTCATGTAACCACTCCCATGACATATGTGTATTATCATCGGGGCTGACGTGTTGCCCCTTAAGCATGGGGGTACCGCTAGGGCCAAGGCCACGTACATGGGTGTAGCCTATGCCGGGCTTGTTCGAAAAATACTTGTCATAATCCAGCTCATTAAGATGTAAATTAAGGTGCCATGCGGGATTTTCCCATAAAGTACGATTTACCTTTCCGGTTATGTGCATGGGACCGGCATATAATTGTATTTTGTCTAACACTAACTTATTTTTTGCATAGTTCGCTTCAAGTTGTACCCGCGCGCTTTGCGGTACTGTGAGAGGTAAAAAGCTTTCCCCTTTAGAGTTAATACGTGCTAGTGCAACATTGAGTGCCGCAGTGCTGGCTTGCACATTGGCACTCCATTGTATGTTTTGCGCAAAATTTATAGTGCCGCTGCCGGTGAGCTGCATATCACCAAGGCTTGGAATGTGACCTTTACCGTTATTAACGCCCACTACAGATTTGGTAGTATTTAGATAAAAGCCGCCTTGCACACTAAAGTCTAAGGGGTGTGGCATAGAAATAAGTGATGCTGAAAGCTTCATATTCAGCGAACCTAGGAAGTTACTTAAAATCACCGTGCCATAGTTTTTTCCAGCAAATTCCAAAGCGCCGTTCCACGAGCCATTGCCAGAAATATCCGGCATATCAATGCTTGCTCGCCATTTACCCAAATATTGTAGCTTGGGGGGCATGGTGGCACCTGTCACCTTCGCCGGATTTTTTGCGGCAAAATCCCCTGCGAGAGTCAGCACATTAAAGGGCGTCTTTTTGTTATTGCCCGAATACATAACCCCTTTTTCTATGCGCACAGCAACACTACCTTGTTTAGAGAGCAAAATCTCGCTGGTGTGCCTGCCTTTGGCAGTAAAGGCCGTATCTAAGGACAAAGCCCCACCTACAAGATTTTTTCCCACAATACGTGTCACAGGCCGCACGGCTTGCACATTACGCAACTGCCCCGTTATGTCATACACAGATTCTCTGTTTTTGCCTGCAATTTTAGAAGGCTCACTATAGAGCACGGCTCGCACATTGCCATTGCCGCCTAAAAAATTCTTGCTAAGGAGTGAAAGAGTCACAGCGTTTTCGTGTTTTTTAGGCACATTTTTTGCCTCTAGCACTGTGGGAGAACAACGAAAAGCAATGTTTTCCAAGGGAAGATCCCAGGCAATCAGCTTTTTTGCTGCAATGCGGATATCAAAGCCTACACTCATAAGACTATCATGGGCGAGCCTATTTTCATCAGCGGCACCGGGCACAGGGGTGAGTGGTTCATGCTCAAAGGACATTTCCGGAAGACTTACCCCTTCGGCCTCAGGGTAAATATTTTTGAGTTGTAAAAGGTCTGAAGTAAGATCCAAGAAAATAATAGGCTTGCCCCAGTCTTTTACATTCCCAGTGCCCTGAAAACTAGCTCCGGTGGCAGTGGCTTGTATGCTTGGTACATCTACGCCATTTTTATCCAAGATAAAATCTAGCTCGCCTGCAATATTGTGCAAAGCATTACGAATGCCGAGGGGGAGCTGCCTCGCAAAGCCAAACCACTGGGTAAGGCTTAGGTGTTCAATGTCTATATGGCCTTTTAATACAGGGTGTTGTGTATTTCCTAAGTCTAAAGAAGCTGTAATGTCTACAGCATCCTTGCCAAGCTCTGCCTTAATTTCTTCAAAGTTGATGATGGATGATACATCCCCCGCAAAAGCTCCCGTGCTTGTGATAGGTATTTTGACTTCATGCCATAAAAGTCCAGCGTCTATATCCCAGCTGCCGGCTATATCAACATGTGCACGCTGGGCACGGGTGGCATCGGCACCTACTAAACCTGAATCAAAAATGCCGAAGGTACTTTTTTCTGCTTGGATTATGTGGTAACCAATGTTCAAAGTAACGCTGCTTTTTGTTAAGTAATTTGGCATAGTCACATGAGATTTAAGCGCGATGTCTACCTTTTCGTCCACATTTCCGGATAGAGATATACTGAAGTTTTCCACATGCGCTAGGAGGGTGGCTTGAGACAAAATATGGGTTTTGCTAAAGACAATTTCGCCTTCAAGTTTACCCAAGAAACCAAGTTTCACCTGTGCATTGATATGATCGCTTTGCAGGCGTGTGTTTGCTTGCTGCCATGCAATATTGCCTTGGATGACATGTAAGGAAGAACTATAGAAAAATGAAGGGATATTGGTTCCAATGTCTCGTAGTACGTTTTGTAGTGCCACGCTTGTGGGAATGGCAGCCTTAGGAGCAGGTATGGGCTCATTGGTGGTGGGATTTTTTTCTGTGGAAAGCTCTTGCTCAGGCGACGAAACTTTGGCTTGCACTTTTATCGTTTTTTCTGCTGTTTGTACTTTGGGAATACTTTGCATTTTGAAGGTTGGGCGCCATAGGGTGATTTTTCCCAATGAAAAGTTTCCAGTAATAAGTGAATACAATGAGGGTGTTACCGTTGCATAGGGGACATCAAGAGTGAAATCTTTTCCCTTAAGTTGCACGTTAGAAAAAGAAATCCCGGGCAAGGGTAATAAGGCCATGTCAATACTGGAAAATGCGAGCTCAAAGCCTGTTTTTGCCTGCAATTCTTGAGAAATTTTCCTACTTATATCTTCGGGATGCTGGCTTAGATAAAAGAACAAAGCTCCGAAGGCTAAGACAAGCAATAATAAAATAGCCACCAATGCATAAAGTACCCAACGCCACCATGGCGTCTTATGCCTAAGTAGAGCATTATCTTTCTGAGTGCCCCGAGGAATATTAGGAGGCACATTAGAGGGAGTGTTCTTTTGTTGAGTAAGGTTCTGCACTTGACGATTATCCTAAGAAAAGATATTTTAAATAAATAGTTAGCCTTCGCCATACAATATATAAGGCGGCTGTTTGATTTTGCAAGCTGGCTATGGCAGTTGTTTGTGATAACTGTTTTTTGGAAAGGCTCCCAAAACCCCTTTGCTATGTCCCTTATATCTTGTTTTTGTACGGTTATCAATACCATAACATAGGGCAACAGCCCCAAACGAGGCCGAATGTGCAGAAAATATTTTGGATAGGCAGTCCTTTTTTTCAAGCTTCTTTGACACAGCTTGGCTACGTCGTGCATTTTTTTAATTTTGAGCATGTGTCGGTGTTTACGTGGGATTATTTAGTCAATATGGCCGGATTTGCGCCCGCCATAGTCGTAGTGTCGGACACAAGCCGTACCCCCTTTGTGCTTGGGATGGAAAATTTCCCCTGCTTTACCGTTTTTTATGCCGTATACACTCATATTCACAGCTACTACCCCTACTATGCCCAAGGTTTCGATGCATGTCTTGTGAGCCTTAAAGACCATATTGCTCTTTTTCAACATAAAGCCTTGCCCTCAACGCACATTCACTGGTCACCGGCCTTTGCCAAAGACTCAGACATGCCCCCTCCTGCCTTACTTGCCTATCTCACTAATAATGATACCAAAATCTATGACTACCAATGGGAGTGTCTTTTTGTGGGTACTGTGCATGCCCAAAGTACCCCCACACGAAAGGTTTTTCTGGAAACATTACAAGCGCAGACGCCTGTACATGTGGTGCGTGGAAGCTATGCACAGCTTTTCCCGCAAGGGCGTGTAGTCCTCAATCATTGTGAGCATGGAGATGTAAATTTTCGCATCTTTGAAGCTCTGGCTTGTGGCTCAGCCCTTGTGACTCCTCTCGTGGCGCATGGCTTTACTGAACTTTTTACATGCGGGAAAGAATTGCTCTGTTATGACAGAGAAAATATGCAGGATGCTTTCGAAAAAATTACATATTTACAAAATAATGAAGAACAAAGAAGAGCAATAGCCCTCGAAGGTTTTTGCCTTGTGCATAATAAACACCGAGCAATACATAGAGCCAAGAGTTTTGTGCAATTTTTAGAGGGTTTTTCTGCTGCATACAAACAAGAATGTATTGAAAAAAGACGAGAAAAAGCTAGCACCATTCGTAAGCAATGGCTCAGCGCCCCCTATCTACTGCTTGCCGATGCTATGGAAAGCAGCAATACATTATTGCGAGAAGCCTATGTGAAGGCAGCTAAAGGGAGTATTGGGTGATTTTTTGTGGAGGAAAACTTTTGTGAACAAAAGTTTTCCCCCACACCCCCTTTCAAAAAACTTTCAATGTCATGGCATCTTGTTGTTTAAAATACATATTGCCGCAACGAAGGCTTAAAAGACAGTGCTCATTTTAAGTCATCATTGCGGCAATTTATTTGTTAAAAAAACTGTATATTATTGCAATAAAAAGTTTTTGAGGGTGGGGGGGAGGGAACTTTTTTCAAAAAGTTCCCTCCCCCCAGAAAAAAACTTAAAATAATCTACCCTTCCAAAGCTTCTTGGAAGCGAGCACGCAGGCTTTCAAGCTTAGTTCTGGCGTCGTTAATTTCTACGGCACGGTCACGGTCTTTTTGTACTACTTCAGCCGGCGCTTTTTCCACATAACTTTCGTTGGCAAGTTTTTTTGCAATGCCTTCGAGGTCTTTGTCCATCTTGGCGATTTCTTTATCAAGGCGTGCAAGCTCGCCCTGCAAATCTACAGAACCGGACAAAGGTATAATTATCTGACAACCTTGTACTATTTGCGAAGCGGAAGCCTTGGGCGCCTCGGCATTCTTTTCAAGGCGTAGCTCTTCCAGTCGTGCAAGGCTGCAAATCATATCCGTAGCCCCCTGCAATAAGGTTTCTTGAGCCTCTTTTCCGGCTTTAATGAGTACCTTTATGCGTAAGGAGGGGGCGATATTCAGCTCGGCTCGAATGGTACGCACTGCCACGATAACTTCTTGGATAAACTCCATTTGTAAGGCTTGCTCTGGCTTTTTGCAGGCGGCACGAGTAGCGGGGTATAGCTCCTTAGCAATGTCTTGTCCTGCACCGCCGGGGAGAGCTTGCCAAATTTGCGCCGTTACAAAGGGGATGATAGGATGCAGGAGAAGCAAGGTCTCTCGCAAGACGGTCCAGAGCACATATTGTGCTTCGGTTTTACGCTGTTGGTCAGCGCCTTCAGCCATATCGGCCTTAATGAGTTCAAGGTACCAGTCACAAAATTCATTCCAGAGGAATTTATAACCGCCTTGAGCGGCGTCGTTGAAACGATAATCCGAAATGGATTTCTCCATATCTTCTTTAGCTTTTTCAAGGCGATGTAACATCCACACATGGTGCAAACCTTGTACTTCTTCCAGCTTTATCTGATGTTGCTCTGTGCCTTCGGGCAAATTCATGAGGGCAAAACGTGCGGCATTCCAGAGTTTATTTACAAAGTGACGATAGCCTTCGATGCGGTCTTCGGCAAGACGCACATCGCTGCCCATGGTTGTGAAGGAAGTTAAGGTAAAGCGCAAGGCGTCGCAGCCGTATTTGTCAATAATTTCTAGAGGATTGATGGAGTTTCCCAAGGACTTTGACATTTTACGCCCCTGCCCATCACGCACAAGGCCATGCAAGAAGACATGCTTAAAGGGTACTTCGTCCATGAAGTGCAAGCCCATCATCATCATACGTGCTACCCAGAAAAATAAAATATCTGTGCCAGTTACCAAAACGGAAGTAGGGTAGAAAGCCGCGAGTTCCGATGTTTTCTCTGGCCAGCCCAAGGTAGAAAATGGCCATAGGGCAGAAGAAAACCACGTGTCTAGCACGTCTTCGTCTTGGTGCACATTTGTGCTTTGGCACTTGGTGCAAAGCGTAATATCTTCAGCGCTTACTATAAGTTCACCACAGTCAGCGCAGGTCCAAGCAGGGATGCGATGCCCCCACCAAATTTGGCGGCTTATGCACCAGTCTCTAATGCCATCAAGCCAGTTATAGTAAGTTTTTACGCTGTTTTCTGGGAGAATTTTTGTAAGCTCCGGCACGGCGGCACGAGCACGAGGGGCAAGCTTGGAGGCTGCCACAAACCATTGGGTGGAAACATGAGGCTCGACCACTGTATGGCAACGGTAGCATTCACCCACGGCGTGTTCAATGTCTTCAATTTTAACTAAGTCGCCGGCGGCCTCAATGTCTGCCACGATGTTTTTACGGCAATCTTTTTTGCTAAGACCTGCATAAGGGCCAGCAACTTCTTTCATTATGCCTACATCATCAATGGCTTGGATAAATTCTAAACCATGTTTTTGTCCCAGCGCCCAGTCATTGTGGTCATGGGAAGGAGTGACCTTTAAGGCGCCGGTGCCAAACTCCATATCAACATAGTTGTCAGCAATAATAGGAATTTCTCTGCGAATAATGGGCACATAGGCCTTTTTCCCCACAAGGTGCGTATAACGCTCGTCTTCAGGGTGGACGCAAATGGCGGTATCGCACTAGTTTGTTTCCGGACTATTTGTAGCTATAGTGATGGTTTCATTGGCTTTTGTGGGGTTCACAATATGATAACGGATATGCCATAGGTGGCTTTTGTGGTTGTTATGCTCTACCTCATCATCGGCAAGGGCAGTGTGACAACGGGCGCACCAATTGATAATATAATCGCCCTTGTAGATATATCCTTGATTATATAAATCCACAAAAACCTTACGCACTGCCTTGGAAAGCCCTTCATCCATGGTAAAGCGCAAGCGTTCCCAATCCACCGAAGCACCAAGTTTACGAATTTGATGTAAAATGGTGTTGCCGTATTCTTCACGCCATTGCCAAACTTTTTCAATAAAAGCTTCACGCCCAAGATCTTCGCGCTTGATATTATCCTTGGCAAGGGCACGCTCCACCACGTTTTGTGTAGCAATGCCGGCATGGTCGGTACCGGGCACCCAGAGAACTTTTTTGCCTTGCTGGCGAGCATGACGGCATAAAATATCTATAAGAGTTAAGTTTAAAGCATGCCCAATATGCAAAACGCCCGTGACATTTGGCGGGGGAATGACTATGCAAAAAGGCTCACCTTCGGCCTCAGGGTTAGCTGCAAAGGTTTTATTTTCTTCCCAATATGTACACCAACGGGCTTCTACGTCATGGGGTTCATAGCCCTTGGGCAATGTGTTTTCTGCCATCTTGATTTCTCCACAAAAGGTGACATACTATAACCCACAGGAGGCGTACATGCACCGTTCAATTTATATTCTTTGGGATGCGTCACATATTTGGGGACTTATGACCCTGCACACCCTTCAAGGCATGGGAGTAGCGCATCGTGTTATTACCTGCAATGAAATAACCCACGGAGTGCTTTCTGGCAAGCCACCACTTTTGCTTGTGCCCGGAGGTACAGCAAGCCTTAAATATCAGTACCTTGGAGAAAAGGGGGTGCAGGCCATTCAAGATTATGTGGCTGGTGGCGGCAATTATTTGGGCTTTTGTGGCGGTGCAGGCCTTGGGCTTTCACATGATCATGGGCTGGCGCTGTGTCCGTGGAAGCGTGCTTCTTATGCCGATAGGGTGCAGCATTTAGTTTCTGGGCATGTACGTGTAAATATTACAGAACATGCGCTTAGTCCTGCAGCTACTACTTTGTCTTTGCCTATTTGGTGGCCTGCGCGTTTTGCGCCGGAAGAAAATAAAGATATTACTGTTTTAGCCTCTTATATGGCTCCCGGGCATGATTTATATTTTGGCGATATTGACCTTGCTACTTTGCCGCCAGCTACTCTTGATATGTGGCAAGATATGTATGGCGTAAATATGCGGGCAGATTTTTTACATGGCAAACCTTGTGTGATTACGGGTAATTATGGAAAGGGGCGTTATGTTTTATCTTATTCGCATTTGGAAACGCCTAACTCTCCTGAGGCCAATGCGTGGCTTGCTATGCTTTTGCAAGAGCTTGGAGCAGAAAAGGCCGCACAAAGTATCAGCCCCGAATGGCAGATAGAAAATTTACCCGCACGTTGGCCGCTTAATGCTGATACGGCGCTGCTTTTTGCCGCTCGGGATGGCGTGAAGAAGCTGCTACACCTCGGGCAAGAGCATCATCTTTTATTTAGGCGCACGCCGTGGTTGTATGGTTGGCGCACAGGCATTCCGGGGGGGGCGCTTAATAACCTGTATACAGCGCTGTGTTCAGTGCTTAGCTATAAGCCTACGGATGCTGCTTTTAGTTATTGGCAAGAGCATAAGAAGAATATGGAAGCAGCATTACCGGTATTTTTGAAAGGCGCAGAAGGGTATTTTTTGGCAGAACGTCTTGCTACGACGCTTGCCGTGCCCATGCCTAAAGCCATGGATAGAGATCTTTTGAAGGAACAACAAAAAATGCTTTTCGGATCGGTGATGCATAGTGATGGTGTACATAAAGAGCTTATGAATATTGCTGATAATTTAATGTATTTATTGGTTAAGTAGTGGGTGTGTAGGGGGTGAGTAGAGGAGTGACGTAGGTAGATTGTTCTTTGTTGTGCTTTTGCGTCCTTTCGCAAGATCAATTTTTTAAGTGCGTTCTGCGTTCGTTGCACTTTTGCGTTCTTTTGCAAAATCAAATTTGCAGTTGTTTTGTTGTATGACTTTTGCGTTCTTTTGCAAAATCAATCTTTTCAGTGCGTTCTGCGTCAGAAATTATTTTTCTTATACGCA
>CAYJHS010000093.1:0-9556 GCA_964369815.1 uncultured Desulfovibrionaceae bacterium | reverse complement strand
ATGTACTGGCCATACTTGACGGTTTTGCTGCTATCAGCCTGCCAAAGCAACGCTTTGATGTCAGCAAAATCGGCGCATGGAACATCATCGATGATTCATATAATGCTAACCCCCTTTCCATGCAGCGCATGCTCCATGCCGCATTGGACATGGCAGAACATAGCCTCAGCAAGGAATGCTATGCCCTACTTGGTGCCATGGGAGAGCTTGGTAGCAGTGCTGAACATGAACACAAAAAGCTGGGAGCATTTTTAGCAACTAGCGGCATCAGTCATATTTTTTGGAAGGGCGATTTTGCCGAGCAAGTATCTAAGGGCCTTGCAAGTAAAAAATATTCTGGATTTTTCAGCACGGTAACAGATGCGAATGATTTTGAACAAAAATGGAAAGATGTAGCTTTAAAAGCCGGCACCATACTGTGTAAAGGGTCTCGTTCCAATGCTTTAGAAAAGTTTGTGCCTATTATAGTAGAATATGCCAACTACACAGAACATAGCCAACTAAGAGGTAGTAATGTTTTATAATATTTTATTGCCATGGGCCTCTGAATGGACGGCACTCAATGTTTTCCGTTATATCACCTTTCGTTCTGCGTGGGCACTAGTGACAGCTTTACTCATCTCCATTGTTATCGGCCCTATGTTCATCCGTTGGTTGCGCCGGTTAAAGTTCGGTCAACCTATTCACGAAGATGTTGCTACGCATATTTCTAAGGCCGGCACTCCCACCATGGGCGGCTTACTCATTATTTTTAGTTTAGTGGTCAGCTCTCTGCTTTGGGGAGATTTAACAAATATTTACTTGTGGTTAGTTATATTTGTTTTTGTGGGTTTTGGTCTTGTGGGTTTCATCGACGACTATACTAAAATTCGCCAAAAAAATAATCACGGTATCCGCCCTTTGTATAAAGTCCTTGGTCAACTCTTAGTGGCTTGCATAGCCGTAAGTATTTTAGTTATGCAAGATGACTTCAAAACAACATTAAGTGTTCCATTTTTTAAAGATTTGAACCCAGATCTTGGCTGGATGTACATTCCTTTTGCCATCGTTGTCATGGTGGGCGCCTCCAATGGGGTAAATCTCACTGACGGTTTAGACGGGCTTGCCATTGGCCCTACCATTGTGGCGGCAGCGGTACTTTCCGTTTTCATTTACGTCACAGGAAACTTGAATTTTTCTCAATACTTACTTGTGCCTTACATGCCGGGAATGGGCGAAGTGACCGTCTTTTCGGCGGCCATGGTAGGTGCTGGCCTTGGCTTTTTGTGGTACAATGCCTACCCTGCTCAAGTTTTCATGGGCGATGTGGGGTCTTTAAGCCTTGGCGGTGGACTCGGATTTTTAGCCATTTTATGCAAGCAAGAATTGCTCCTTGCCTTAGTGGGCGGCCTTTTTGTTATTGAAACCTTATCAGTTATTGTACAGGTTGGGTATTTTAAGTGGACAGGGGGCAAGCGGTTTTTCCGTATGGCACCATTGCACCATCACTTTGAGCTCAAGGGTGTACCAGAATCTAAAATTATTATTCGTTTTTGGATTTTGTCTGTGCTTTTAGGATTTGTGGCACTGTCCGTACTCAAGCTCCGTTAATCATAGGAAATATATAATATGTCTCAAGAAAAATATCATAACACCTCAGAAAAAGCTCTTGTTATCGGTGCGGGTAGCTCTGGTCGTGCTGCGGTACGCCTATTATGCCACTTGGGCATTCCCACAACTTTGTTAGAATGCACAGCCATTGCCGAAGATTTCCGCCAAGAAGCAGAAAAAGCTGGAGTCGTATGTATCATTGACGACATGAAGCCAGAATATTTTGTAGATATAAGCCTTGTAATCCCTAGCCCAGGCGTGCGCATCGCTGACATAAAAAAACATTTTCCTGTCAATCACTCCATTGAGATTGTAGCGGAGATGGAATTGGCATGGAGAAATTTACAAGGTGAACCGGTACTTGCTGTTACCGGCTCCAGCGGAAAAACCACCACTGTTTCCTTGGCAGCGGCTATGCTCGAAGCTGATGGGAAAAAAGTTTTCTTGGGGGGTAATATCGGTACTCCTCTTAGCGAATACGTACTTGAGAGCAAGAAAAGTCAGCAAAAAGCCGACGTGATTGTATTGGAAGTTTCCTCATTTCAGCTACAAGGTTGCAAAACCTATCCTCCCCATGTGGCTGAGCTCCTTAAAATCACTGAAAACCACTTAGACTATCATGCTGATTTGCAAGAGTATATTGATGCAAAAATGCAGCTCTTTGCCGCTCAAACGACACAAGATATGGCAATTTTCCATCAAAGCCTAGCTTCTTTGACTGAAAAGCGCACCATACAAGCGCAAATGAGTTTTTTCGAAAAGGATGCCGGAAATTTTCCGCAAAAAGAACTCTTTGGCGCACACAATGGCGTAAACATCGAAGCCGCATGGTTAGCGTGCAAAGCATTTGGGGTACAAATTGAAAATGCACGCAAAGCCGTAGCCGCCTTTAAGCCCCTACCCCACCGACTGGAAAAAGTGCGTGAGCTTGATGGCGTGCTGTATGTCAATGACTCCAAGTGCACCACGGTGGACGCCATGCGTGTGGCTTTGCAGGCTTTTGACGCCCCCATTTTTCTCTTGTGCGGTGGCAAATTCAAAGGGGGCGATTTACCATCATTACGACCGCTTATCACAGAAAAAGTTAAAAGCGTCATCATGTTTGGTGCCAGTAGAGAATATTTTGAAAAAGCTTGGGCAGATATTGTGCCTATGCATTGGTTTAGTACATTACAAGATGCTATTTTGGAAGGGAAGAAGCAAGCAAGGGCAGGAGACGTAGTACTCATGGCTCCTGCCACTGCTTCCTTTGACTTATATCCCAATTACATAGCTCGCGGGGAAGATTTTAAAACCATTGTGGAGACTTTAGTATGAGTGCCATGATTGATAAAATCCAAGGAAATCGCAGTATAAAAAAAGCACAACGCCAAACTACTGCCGAATCTGGTAAGGCTAGCACAAAAAGCAGCGTCAAGCGCAACTTAGGAGCCTTTGACTGGTGGCTTTTTGCACTTATGCTCATTCTCTTAGGCGTGGGTTTGATTATGGTTTTAAGCTCCAGTGGCGTAGTAGCAGAACGTATAAACGGTGATAAATATTACTTTTTCACTCGCCAGCTCCTTTTTGTTTGTATTGGAGGAGTGGGCTTTTGGACTGCAGCCATGATGCATCGTGATTTTTTGTATAAACTTCAATATCCAGCACTTTTTTTAGCCTTTGTCTTGCTTATTTTGACCTTAACCCCCTTAGCACCTACCATTAATGGTGCCAGTCGTTGGTTGCAAATTGGTGGATTATCTCTTCAACCTATGGAATTTGTTAAAATTGCCCTCGTGTTCTACTTAGCCTATTTTATGAGTAGCAAGCAAAACCACATAAAGACTTTTTTCCGTGGCGTAGTGCCCCCCTTCATTGTCACAGGACTTTTATGCTTCCTCTTGCTCTTGCAACCAGACTTTGGCGCATCGGTAATTTTAGCGGCATTACTCTTTTGCATGTGTGTAGCTGGTGGCACTCGTTTCATATATCTTTTCATATCCTTAGGCATAACCATCGCTGGTGCTGTGGCTCTTGCGGTGCACTCCCCCTATCGTATGCGCCGCCTCACTGCTTTTCTTGATCCTTTCAAAGATGCGCAAGACACTGGGTACCAATTGGTACAATCACTCTATGCCCTTGGTTCCGGAGGCTTTTGGGGTGTGGGTGTCGGCGCAAGCAAACAAAAAATGTTCTATCTACCGGAGGCACATAACGACTTTATCATGAGTGTGCTTGGTGAAGAGATGGGTTTTGTGGGCATTACCTTGGTTATGGTGCTTTTTGGGCTGTTTTTTTGGCGTTGCTATAAGATTATTATTGGACAAGAAGATTTACGTGACCGTTTCACAGCCTTTGGCATTACTCTTATTGTAGCACTAGGGACGGTGCTCAATTTAGCCGTTATCTTAGGTGTTGCACCCCCCAAAGGCGTACCCATGCCCTTGCTATCCTATGGCGGTTCTTCCATGGTGGCTACACTTTTATGCTTAGGCTTATTGATGAACTTTTCCCGCACCATGAAAAAAGAACAACAAGAGCGCAAAGTTAGAGCTCCACACAAAGTTGATACTGCAGGAAAAGCCTATGCGTAAAGTTCTGCTAACCACCGGCGGCACAGGAGGCCATATCTTCCCTGCCCTTGCGGTAGCGGAAGTTTTAAAAGAGCACGGAAATATTGAGCTGCTCTTTGTGGGCTCTCAATACGGGCCGGAAAAAATGCTTGTGGAAAAGGCACACGTCCCCTTTGAGGGTTTAGCAGTGCGAGGTATTTTAGGTCGAGGGCTTAAATCCATTAAGGCCGCAGTGTCTATGCTTAAAGCACTGTGCGTTGCAAGAAAAATTGTGAAAGAGTTTCAACCGGATGTTGCTATTGGTTTTGGCGGATATGCGGCTTTTGCTCCCATGTTTGCGGCAAAGCTTTGCAAAGTCCCCACAGCCATCCATGAGCAAAATGCTGTGGTAGGTTTGAGCAATAAGGTACTTGGAAAATTAGTAGATAAGATATTTCTTTCCTTACCACTTGATGCCAATGCTCAAGGTTTTATGGCACAAAAATGTGTGGTGACGGGAAATCCTGTACGTCAGGCTATGGCTAATATTGCGAGCAAACACCACGATTTTAAAGGAAAACGACTCCTTGTCCTTGGTGGTTCTCAAGGAGCAAAAGCTCTCAATGACATCATATTGGAAAACCTTCCATATTTAGAAGCCATGCACGTGGACATTTGGCATCAAACAGGGGCTAAAGATTTTGAAAGAGTACAACAAGGCTATGCATCACAGGGCATGAATACTGCAAAAGTTCAAGATTTTATGGATAATATCCACGAAGCTTATGCCTGGGCAGATCTTGTTTTATGTCGCTCTGGAGCGTCCACAGTTGCAGAGCTAGCAGCCGCAGGACGAGGCGCGGTTTTTGTGCCTTTCCCCTATGCCACGCATGACCACCAAACGGCTAATGCTAAATTATTGGTAGACTTTGGAGCTGCAAAACTTTTTGCAGAAAATCACATGCGCGAAGAAAATATTATGGAAGAGGTCATTGCCCTCTTGCAACAGCCTGAAACATTACAAAAAATGGGGAAGGCAGCGCACGCACAGAGTAAAGTCATGGCTGCACAGGAAATTGTTCAACAACTCAAAAACATGGTAATAAGTAGGTAAAGTATATGAAAAAAGTAAGCGGCATTCATATGGTGGGAATTGGCGGTTCCGGCATGAGCGGCATTGCAGAAGTCTTACTGAACCTTGGTTATAAGGTCACAGGCTCTGACATGAGTAATTCCGCCACTGTGCAGCGTTTGCGCTCCCTCGGTGCTACTATTTTTCAAGGTCATGCCGCTGAAAACGTGGGGGATGTGGAAGTGCTTGTGCGCTCTACCGCCATTACTGAAGATAATGTGGAGCTTACAGCCGCTCGTGAAAAAAATCTGTCCATCATTCCCCGTGCGGAAATGCTGGCAGAACTCATGCGCCTGCGTGAAGGCATTGCCATTGCAGGAACACACGGTAAAACCACCACAACATCTCTTACTGCCACTATTTTTGACACTGCAGGCAAAGACCCCACGGTCATCATTGGCGGTTTGCTAAATGCCTATGGTGCCAATGCCCACTTAGGGCAAGGGGAATATCTCATTGCCGAGGCCGATGAGTCTGATGGATCTTTTCTGTGCCTTTTTCCCATCATCAACGTGGTCACTAATGTAGACTTAGACCATGTAGATTTCTATGCCAATATGCAAGAAGTGGACGAAGCCTTCATTTCTTTTATGAACAAGGTACCGTTTTATGGACGCAATATTGTGTGCGGTGACGATGCCGGTGTGCGTCGCCTGTTGCCCTTGGTAAAAAGACCTGTCACCACCTATGGTTTTGGCAACGACAATGCCCTGCAAGCCAAGGTTGTGAACTGCGGCCCAAAGAGTTGCTTTGAGGTTATTTTACACGAAAAAAGCCTTGGAATTATGGAACTTTCGCAGCCAGGGCGACATAATATTTTAAACGCTCTTGCAGCCATAGGCGTAGCACTTGAAGCCGGTATAAGTATTGAGCATTGCCAAGAAGGTCTCAAACGCTTTGGCGGTGTTGGGAGACGCTTTGAGTTTAAGGGCGAGAAAAATGGCGTTACTGTCATTGACGATTATGGGCATCATCCTGTGGAAATTATGGCAACTATTGCCACTGCCAAGCAAGTTTTTCCAAATCGTCGCCTGGTAGTGACTTTTCAACCGCACCGCTTTAGCCGCACCCAAGCCTTTTTTGGAGAATTTTGCAAGGCCTTTGACGGAGTAGACAAGCTTTTCCTTACCGAAGTTTATGCTGCCAGTGAAAAACCCATACCTGGTGTAAGCGGACAAAGCCTCACCCAAGGTCTTGGTCAAGTTTCTAATATTGACGTAACCTACTGCCAAGATTTAGAAACGGTTCTTGCTGAAGCTGAAGATTTTTTGCAAGAAGGTGATATATTCCTAACCCTTGGCGCTGGCACCATCACAAAAGTGGGGCCCATGTTTTTAGCTGAAAAATAAAAAGTCAGTAAAAAATATTTTTTAGAGTTAATTAAATAGAGTCCAATGCAAAAAAAATAAGGAAGTCTGACGTGCAAATATTCTTTGAACCAAAACTTTCTGAATATACAACCTTGCGCCTTGGTGGAAAAGCCATTGCTGAAGTACGTCTTACTGAACTTGAAGATGTAGAACAATTAGCAACAAAGCTAAAGTCATTAGGTGGTGAAATTTTTGTTTTAGGTGCTGGTTCAAATCTTTTAGCATCTGACGCAGATTTATCTTTAATACTTTTAAAACCACACTTTACATTTGCACCAAAGCTTTTAAAAAATGAAAGAAATAAAACTTGGGTGCAAGTGGGTGCTGGGTATCGTTTACCAAAATTTATAGCATGGTGCGCAAAAAATTCACTGTCTGGTCTAGAAGGATTAAGCGGAATTCCTGGAACCATCGGTGGTGCCATTGCCATGAACGCAGGTTCCTTTGGCACAGAGACATGCCCGCATTTAGAAAGTATAACCTTCTATTCTCCTTCCACTGGAATTGTGAAAGCAAAAGCAGAGGATTTTGCTTATGGCTATCGTAAATTTTCTTTGGATAAAAAATTCACAATAGAAAAATATTTTTTTATTATAGATGCAACTTTTATCTTGACGCAAGCAGAGATGAATGGCATTAAAAAGAAAATGGTTCAAGACTTTTTCAAGAAAAAGTCTACACAACCGGTAAATGCCTGGAGCGCAGGCTGTGTTTTTAAAAATCCAGCTCCGGACAAAGCTGCTGGAATGCTTATCCAACTGTGTGGATTAAAAGGAAAAAAACAAGGTGGCATGGAGTTTTCTCCGGTGCACGCCAACTTTCTTGTCAATACCGGCAAGGGCACCAGTGAGGAAGCCTTTCACCTTATAGAGGAAGCTAAGGAAAAGGTTCATAACAAATTTGGGTTAGTGCTAGAGACAGAGGTGAAAATCTTACTCCCCAAATAGCGGTAGTAGAGGAAAAGACTAGCATACAGTATATATCAAAGGGATATTATGCAAAAATTTTCTTCTTCGGGACGCAAAAGTGCCCGTAACAGCTACAAACAAGCACCCAAAAAAAGAGTACAGTTTTCTTTTCATTTTCCTAAATTTCCTCATGTGCGCAGAGTTTTAACCACAATTGTCGGTATAGCTGCAGGAAGTGTTTTGATTGTTGGCGCATATTTTGGCATACTTTTTTTATATGACACAGCCACAAGCTCACACTATTTTAACACGAAATACATTGAAATTGTGGGTAATAAGCGCCTTTCTCGGCAAATGATTATTGACATATCCGGTGTCACCCTTGGAGCGAACTCGTTGGATGTAAGCCTTGCAAAGGTAGAACAAGCGCTCCTCACTACACCATGGGTAGAAAAGGTTTCCGTAAGACGTGTGTTGCCAAACGGCTTTGTCATCAACGTTAAGGAAAGGTTGCCGGCCTTTTGGGTACGTAAAGAAAATATTTTATATTATGCAGACATATTAGGTCGCATCATTGCCCCGATTGAAACCAAGCACTTTATATCTCTACCAACCCTTGAGGTGGAGAAAAGTTTTGAAGATATTTTACCAAAACTCGAAGGCTATCTAGAAGATTTGAAAAGTGGCTATCTACCGGTGGAGTTTAGCGCCATTTCAGCCATTAAAATTAGCGCTGGTAAAGGCATGGAACTGTATTTAGATGACAGAGAAATACTGCTTTCTATAGCCCTTGATAGCTTTGAAAAAAATTTACAGCGTCTATCTATTACCATTGGTGACCTTGTAAGACGCAACGAACTTTCTACCGTAAGGGAAATTCGTGCTACCGATGGAAATGTGTGGGTAATTAAGAATGTATAAATGGCTCATATTTTGGGGGCTTAGGTGAGTAATTCTGAACTAATAGTAGGCTTAGACATTGGCACAACAAAAATTTGCGTTGTGGTTGGTGAAGTAAATCAAGAAGGCATTATTGAAGTTGTCGGTATTGGTACTTGTCCATCCACAGGTTTGCGCAAAGGAGTTGTGGTTAATATTGAGCAAACGGTACAATCCATCCGCAAGGCACTCGAAGAAGCTGAGCTTATGGCCGGATGTGAAATTGGCGCCGTCTATGTCGGAATTGCCGGAAGCCACATTAGCAGCATCAACAGCCACGGAGTTATTGCCGTCAAAGGCGGCGAAGTTACTCCTAAGGATGTGGAAAGAGCTCTTGATGCAGCGCGTGCTGTGGCCATCCCCGCTGACCGAGAGGTCATACACATTCTTCCACAAGAATATATTATTGATGAACAAAGAGGCATTGCCGACCCCCTTGGCATGGCAGGTGTGCGCCTTGAGGTGAAAGTACATATTGTTACTGGCGCCGTGTCATCGGCACAGAATATTGTACGGGCATGCCACAGATCTAATCTTGAAGTAGCAGACATTGCCCTTGAATCTTTAGCTTCTGCACAAGCGGTGCTCACAGAAGAAGAAAGAGAAATTGGTGTCGCCATTGTAGACCTTGGCGGTGGCACTACAGATATTGCCATTATTGTTAATGATGCCATCAAACACACAGCGGTGCTTGCCCTTGGCGGACAAAATTTAACCAATGATATCGCCTTTGGTTTACGCACCCCCATGGCGGCTGCAGAAAAAATTAAAGTTAAATATGGCTGCGCCTTAACAGATATGGTGCGCCACAATGAAGTCATAGAAGTTCCCAGCGTTGGAGGCAGACAAGCAAGTCGCGTTTCACGCCAAGTGCTCTCAGAAATTTGTGAACCACGCATGGAAGAGATCCTCTATCTTGTGGATCAGACCCTCATTCGTTCTGGCTTTAAGGACATGATAGGGGCTGGCGTGGTGCTCACAGGAGGCACAGCACTCATTGAAGGGTGCCAAGAGCTTGGCGAGCAAATATTTAATCTACCCACACGTATTGGCTATCCGCGCCAAGTGGGGGGACTTAAGGAAGTG
>CAYJHS010000092.1:0-9578 GCA_964369815.1 uncultured Desulfovibrionaceae bacterium | reverse complement strand
TGTTTCATAATATCAACAAATAAACTGTACGGTGTTACGTGCTACGCTCCACAGCATGTGAGCTGTGTGCTGTTGTTTTTGGAATATAAGAAGAACTTTTAGGTTCTACTTTGGGAACTACATGTAAAAAATTCTCTTCGCTCAATGGTTTTGAAAAATAGTAACCTTGCGCCATATCACATTGGAGTTTTTTAAGGATGGCCACATGGCGCTCTGTTTCTACCCCTTCTGCTACCACCTCAACTTTAAGGTGGTGCAACATTCTAATCAGGCTTGCAATGAGGATAATGCCTTTGCGTTCATTAAGCTTTGTGTCCAAGAAAGCCTTATCAAGTTTAACCACATCTACTTGTAAGGCGCTGAGCCTATGTAGAGAAGATACTCCTGTGCCAAAATCATCAATAGCAAGCTTAAAGCCAAGCGCACTGAGAGATTGCATATTTTGTGCTAAGGTTTGAGATACTTCCACAAGAGCACTTTCTGTTATTTCTATTTCTAGTTCATGTGGTTTGATGTCATAGTTTTGCAAAAGCATCTTTACATGCTCATGAGTGTCTATGTGTAGTGCTGTAATGGCTGAAAAATTTACTGCTAACTTTGGTATGTTATGTGTATTTCTATGTTTTTCAATAAACTTACAGGCATGCTCAAAGACATACATGTCAAGTTGTGCTATAAAAGCATTTCTCTCAAATATATTAATAAAATCATCGGGGTAAATGGGGGGTTCTCCGGGAGGATGCCAACGCACCAGCACTTCTGCGCCGCACATCTCGTTATTACTGAGGTGGATTTTTGGCTGGAAAAATAGCACAAATTCTTCGTCTTCGAGCGCTTGTTCCATGCGATAAACAATACTTTTTTGGGCGTATAATTTATTTTTCATTTCCTCACTAAAGCACGTAAAGGAAAGGCCATGCGTGTTTTTGCCTTCGCGACGTGCTTGATTGCAAAAATCAATGATGGTTTCTGCCGGTAAGGTAATATCGTCAATGATATAGCAACCACGAGAAATGCTTATGGCATAATTACTGTTAAGAACCGCTTTAGATTTTTCTATAAGCACTTGCGCATGTTCAGGAGATTGATACACTTCCATGGGGGCTGTGTTTTTTACAAGGACAACAAAGACATCATCCCGCAGCCGTGCTGCGCATATG
This sequence comes from uncultured Desulfovibrionaceae bacterium, assembly GCA_964369815.1. Classification (GTDB taxonomy): domain Bacteria; phylum Desulfobacterota; class Desulfovibrionia; order Desulfovibrionales; family Desulfovibrionaceae; genus CAYJAD01. The sequence goes on along the minus strand of CAYJHS010000092.1, from coordinate 8,418 downwards.
GCCTTATTTTCCCCAGAAAATTTTTCACGCACAGTTTCAGCCACAAGCTGCAAAATAGTGTTTCCCTTGCTTATTCCGTACACTTGGCTGAGTAAGCTAAATTTATCTATATCCAAAGAGAGGAGCATATATTCATTGGGGAGCGCAGTACTAAGAGTTTTTTCTATAATAGACGTAAGATGCTTCTTGCTACTCAGGCCAGTGAGTGGGTCTACATTAAGTATGGAATAAAGTTTGCGTCTTTCTGAGCGTACTTTGCGGCATAAAAAACTATGCCAAAAAATATCAATAAAGTTAGTCCTATTAAGATTTCTGCAAGATATTTGTCAATAAACCCTTGTATTGTTTCTTGTTTGCGCACGAAATTGTCGGCGTTCATAATAATCTTATGCACTGTTACAGGATTAATTTTGTCAATAAGGGTGTTGAGCACCTCGAGTGCTTCGGGGGGAAAGTTTTTGGAGAGATACAAGTGTAAGGGCAAAAGGTAGGGCGTTGGCACAAGCTCATTGCCCCAGATTCCGAGCTTGGTAATGGCAAATTTTGCTTCAACCTCAGAAAGTAGCATGGCGCCAATACTATTATTTTCATAGGCAGCAAACATTTCCTCAAGGCTTGTGTACTGTGTGACGTTCCAGTGCGGGAAATTTTGAGTTATTTTATCTACATTGAGCTCGGCATAGTCAAGCATGCCAAATTTTTTTATCCGAGTAGCAGAAGAGCCATGTTTTTGTTGAAAGAGCACCATGGGTAATTGTGCATAGGGAACAGAACGATAAAAAAGCTGCTTGCGTTTTTCTTTATCGCCTATGATAGAAAAAAGCATGTCAAACTGTCCAATGTCTTGATTGGGTGACGGCGTGTAGGCAGTATAGCGAGATGGATTGTCATGCATTTGTTGGAAAAGCTTTAATACTTCAAAAGTAATACCGGCAGGCTTGCCTTCATCATCCAAGTATTGCAAGGGGTAGTGCTGCGGTAAATAGCCAATGTTCGGTACTTTTGAAGGCTCATCAAGCATTTTTTGCTGCTCTTGGCCTTTAGCTAGGCGCATATACTGCGTGCTTTGGTGGAGATGTTCGTGTTGGAGCTTTTCCAAAAGAGCTGCATCATATTTTTGGGCTTGTTCCAGTGCTTGATCAAGGAGGTTGAGCAGAGGTTCATACTTTGGGATGGTGGCAAAAAAGAGTTCTTGCTCGCCTATGCGGGCAGCCACGGTCTTTCCATGAATAAAATAGAATGCATTCATGACATGAAAATCTGCATCGCTGTTCACATATGCATCAAAGTCATTATATAATTTATATTCCATGCGTATATTATTCTCTACTAAGAAGATATCTAATAAGTCCATGGCTTGGGTGTTAATGGCATAAAGGGCAACGCTTTTTCCATGCATGCCTATAGTATCATTAAAGTTAATATCACTGCGGGCACTGGTGGCAAGATATACATCGGTACGCACCGTTGGAAGTTTTGAAAATTTATATTGAAACATGCGCCCCGGCGATTTTGCTACCAAGGAAGTTATATGAAATTTATCGCTATTAAACATGGCGCTTTGTGAATATTCGGGGACTTTGGCTGGAATGAGCTCCACGGAGTTTTTAAGGTATGGTTTAAGGATAGTAACAAGCTCTTGTAAATATTCTCTGGCATTGCGGGTATTATGGAAAACATCTTCATTGGGAATATAGGCGATGCGTATGGGGGGCTGTTTGGTTTCTGCTGCAATAGAATAGCTAAAGTAGGCATTAAAGAGAAATAGAAAAGAAAAAAGGCAAATAAAACAAATTCTTCTTAAACCCAAGTCAACATAAAAATCCCGTAAGGCGCTCATACTCTCTCTCTTTACCAAAACATTAAATTTTAATAGTAACCTTTAGTACTAATTGAACTGCTAAATCTAGGCTTCATAAACACATGAAACCAACTCAATGCTCAATTAATGCGAATAAACAATGTATTATCAGAAGCTTACTATGTCTTATTTTCCACGTATCACAGTATGATTTTTGTGTCAAGGGGATTTGCTAACATATGTACTCTTCTTTTTTATCGTGCTGTACTTACATAAAAAAAACATTAATAGGTAAACTTATATAAAATTATATTTTTTAATAAAGATACAAAATTATGGTAGACAAGTATATAGGTTTTTGCTTAAATAGACATATGGACTATAGAACTTTTAGGCTGTATCCTGCTTATTTTGTAAAATATTTTTTGTCATTTTTTCTATAATTTTCATGTGTAAAGCGCTTGATTATTGTTGGCAAAAAAATGTAAAATGGTTTTGGATTTTACTAGCACTTGACCATATTTTTACGGTGCTTACTTTGCGTGGGTACAACAAGGTCTACAGAGCGCTTTAATTGCTTGTGTGAGCTTGTGTGCTATAAGGAGAGATTTTCATGCCCAAGGGACATGTAAAAAAAATATATGAGAGCGACACCCTTCTTGATGAAAAGATAAGTGAACCGCCCATGTACAAAGTGCTTTTGCACAACGACGACTATACAAGCATGGACTTTGTGGTTTTTATTTTAGTGAAAGTTTTTCGAAAAAGTGTGGAGAGCGCCACAGAAATAATGTTAGCGGTACACGAACAGGGCATTGGCATTTGTGGGATGTATACCCATGAAATTGCAGAAGCAAAGGTAGTTATGGTGCACCATATGGCACGCGATGCCGGCTTTCCCTTACGTTGTTCCTGTGAAAAAGAATAATATTTCTATATATAATAGCGCTTTTGTGTCATAAAAAACGATAAAATAACAAATTCACTGCGAAGTACAGTGAAGGAGTCCATATGCAAGGGAGAACCTTACAAAAAGTTTTGCACCTCGCTTTACAAGAAGTGCAAAAGCGTAAACACGAATTTTTAACTCTAGAGCATGTCCTGTACGCTATGGTAGTGGAAACACAGGGGCGTATTCTTTTGGAAGGGTGCGGTGCAAACCCTGCGGTACTACGGGAACAGCTCGAGGGCTTTTTTACTTTCCACATGGAAACACGGGAGGGTGAAAATTTTTCGCAAATTTTACAAACGGAAAGCGTACAAAGAGTGCTGACCAATGCTGTGCGGCATATTCAGGCTGCTGGGCGAGAGCTTGTAGAGCTTGGCGATGTACTTGCCGCCATCATGGACGAAGAAGAGGCCTACGCTAGCTATTATCTTAAAAAGCAAGGTGTAAGTCGTACTGATGTGTTAGAATATATTTCGCACGGTGCTCACGGAAGAGGCTCCACGGGCACGCGTAAGAATGCTGCGCACGGCAAACACGAGCAAGATCAAGAAGGTGATGGTGACACCGATGACGCCTTAGAAAAATATACAGTAAACTTAACCGCTAAAGCCAAGAGTGGTAAGGTTGATCCCTTGGTGGGACGAGAGATGGAGCTTGATCGCACTGTGGAAGTTTTGTGCCGTCGTCGTAAGAATAACCCGCTTTTTGTGGGTGAGCCGGGCGTTGGTAAAACTGCCATTGCCGAGGGGCTTGCTCTGCGTATTGTAGAAGGGAATGTGCCTGATATTTTTAAGGAAGCTCAAATTTTTTCCTTAGATATGGGGAGTCTTTTGGCTGGTGCGCGCTATCGTGGTGATTTTGAAAATCGACTAAAAAACGTCATTCACGCCATTAAGCAAATTCCACAAGCGATTATGTTTATTGATGAAATCCATACTATCGTAGGTGCTGGCTCTACCTCTGGTGGTGCCATGGATGCATCTAATTTGCTAAAACCTGTGCTTACAAGCGGTGAAATCCGCTGTATGGGGTCTACCACGCATGAGGAGTTGCGCAATCACTTAGAAAAAGACAGAGCTCTTTCTCGCCGTTTCCAACGTATTGACATTAAAGAGCCAAGTCTTGATGAGTGCCTTGATATTTTGAAAGGTTTAGAAAGACACTATGCTGAACATCACCATGTTTCCTATCCTCCAGCAACCTTAAAAGCTGCGGTGGACTTGTCGGCTCGGCATGTGCAAGATAAGCTTTTGCCGGATAAAGCCATTGATGTTATGGACGAGGCCGGAGCGGCAGTAAGTCTTAAAGCTGGTGGCAAAAAAACACGCGTAAGTGTCCAAGATGTTGAACGTATTGTGGCACGTATGGCGGGCATTCCCGAGCGTTCCGTTTCTGGAAAAGAAAAGGAGCGTCTTGCTACCCTTGAAAAAGATATTCTTGATCGTGTTTTTGGTCAGGAGCAAGCGGTAAACCTTACCGTGAAGGCGGTTTTGCGGGCAAGAGCTGGCATTAACAGAGAAAATCGTCCGGCGGGTTCTTTCCTCTTCTATGGCCCAACTGGCGTAGGGAAGACAGAGCTGGCAAAGCAACTTGCAGAAAGGCTTGGCGTGCAATTTTTGCGCTATGATATGAGTGAATATATGGAAAAGCATGCGGTGTCTCGTCTTATTGGGGCGCCTCCCGGCTATGTCGGATATGACCAAGGGGGGCAACTTACCGAAGCCATTCGTAAGGCTCCATATTCTCTTGTGCTTTTAGATGAAATAGAAAAGGCGCACCCAGATATTTTTAATGTGCTTTTACAAGTTATGGACTATGGAACGCTTACAGATAATACAGGGCGCAAGGCAGATTTTCGTAATGTTATCCTTGTTATGACCTCCAATGCCGGCGTGCGGGAGATGAGCTCCAAGAGTCTTGGCTTTGGCGAACAAAATGTGGTAAATGTGAGCTCTAAGGGGCTCAAAGCTGTGGAGAGTACCTTTTCGCCGGAGTTTAGAAACAGGCTAGATGCCCTTATCCCTTTTATGGGCTTAACACCCGACCTTATGGGGCACATTGTAGATAAGTTTGTAGGGCAGTTGGCGCAAAGCTTAAAGCCTCGCAAGGTCAAACTTGCTCTTACCAAAAAAGCCAGAAAATGGTTTGCACAAAAAGGCTATGACGCTGTCTATGGGGCAAGGCCTTTGCAACGCTTACTTCGAACCGAGCTGGAAGATGGGTTGGCACAAGAATTACTCTTTGGAAAGCTTACCAAGGGAGGTAATGTCACGGTGGATGTGCAAAACGAACATGTACAATTTCAATACGGTAGTGCCTAATGCCAAAGATTTTGGGCTCTGATTTATACTTTCCTCCCCTACACCATAGTACGCCCGATGGGCTCTTGGCTGTGGGGGGGGATTTAGGGCTTGAAAGGCTCGTTTTAGCTTATAGTAAGGGCATTTATCCTTGGTATAGCGATGATACACCTATTTTATGGTGGGCTCCGCCGGAGCGTTGCATCTTGCCCCTCGATATTCATATGCACGATGAAGCTCCTGAAGAAAAGGAAACGGCGCGTGAAAACGCAACACTAGAACCTTTGCAAGATAATGTACAGTTTGGCCTTAAGATCTCACACCGCCTTGCTCGTAAATATAAATCCTTCACTCATACCATAAATAAATCATTTTCAGAGGTTATAGAACTGTGTGCACAAGTGCCGCGCCCTGGACAGCAAGGCACGTGGCTCATCCGTGAAATGCAAGAGGCATATATTCACTTGCACGAAAGCGGTTTTGCGCACTCTGTGGAGTGCTGGCAAGAGAATAAACTTGTGGGTGGTCTATACGGTGTGGCACTGGGCAAGGCTTTTTTTGGGGAATCCATGTTTCATTTGACTTCTGATGGATCTAAAATGGCCTTGATGACCTTAGTGCAAACTCTAAGAGCGCATGATTTCAAACTGCTTGATTGCCAGCAAGTAACGCCGCATATGTTACGCATGGGGGCGCATGTTGTAACTCGGGAGGAGTTTTCATTGCTGCTTAAACGGGCGTTGGATGCTGGTGGCGGTGGTCTTTCTTCCTTGGCGAATCGCTCCTTGCGTGGCAAGGTGCTTGCTGAAAAGCTTCCACTCTTTCCATAATCCTTTAATGCTTGAGGTTGGTATGCGTGTATTGCTTGGTATTTGCGTAAGTTTTTTTCTTAGCATGACGACACCCTATGCTTTTGCTCAGAATATGTTTGAGGCGGCTGAAAGCGGTGATGTTGCACGGCTGAAAGTTTTGCTTACACAAGGGAAAGATGTGCATGCCAAGGACGCACGAGGTGGCAATGCCTTGGCCTATGCCGTGGCCAATGGTCGAGAAGAGGCCGCACGGCTGCTCCTCTCGCATAAGGCTGATGTAAATGCTGTATCCCTTATGAATATGCCCTTAATTTTTGTGGCTATTGTTCGTGGGCACGACGCCATGATTCCTCTTCTTTTGCAACATAGTGCGGATATAAACACCACGAACGGCCCAGGGCTTACGGCGCTCATGTATGCCGCCAGCAAGGGTAAAGTGCAGGCCGTACAAAGACTTCTTGAAGGAAAAGCCTCTGTGCAAGCAAAGGACAAGGAAGATTGGACTGCGCTCATGTGGGCTGTGTAAAATGGGCATGCCAAGGCCGCAGAACTCGTGCTCAAACATGGTGCTAATTTTATAGCTTCAGAGAAAAAATGGCGCACTGTCTTAATGCTTGCTGCACAGCGTGGGCATATTGCTTGTATGGAGCTTTTGCTTAAAAATGGTGCTAACGTTAATGCTCTTACTTCCAGCGGTAACACGGCTCTTATGTATGCCGTGTATAATCAAGCTCCCGATGTGGTAGAATTTTTACTGAAAAACAAGGCCGATGTGCACATGCAGGACGCAAAAGGCAAAACAGCCCTATATTATGCCGGCAAAGGGAAACATAAAGAAAATGTGGCTCTTTTGCAAAAATATGGAGCAAAATAACATTGTTGTAATTGCTAAAAATTATGGGGATAAATATTTTATAATATGCCGCTTCTGTGAGGCGATGCAATGTGCAAAGATTTATAAAATCTAAATGTTGTATCATTGTTTGCAGAGGGTGTGCAAAACTCTGGCAAGAAACTGTTTGCCATTGTATGTTGTTAAAACAATAGATATTTGCCATTTGCTTAAATGAGTATCCTGCAAAACCACGATAAAAGCCCCCAGTTCAAATTGAAAAGGGGGCTTGTTGTTTTAAATTATATTATGCATGTTTAATCATGCGTATCATCATCACACTTTTCGCCTTTTTTACAAGGGTAGAGTACAAAGAGCCAAAAGGCCGTAAAGGCAGGCAAAGTTACAAACATAAGCCCATATGCCCACGTCTTTGTGAACAAGAAATACTCATAAAAGGTAGAAAAAGAACTTGCAGCCATACATCACCTCCTAGTGAGAATCTTTAAAGTCTGGGTGTTAGTACAATACGGGCATATGATAGACAATAAAGCGATAGGCCGTCACAATGAGTGTGACCACAAAGATGGAAACGCATATTTCACCAAGGCTTGGGAAGTAACGCTCCGACAGCGGCAGTTCATAGTTAAAGGCTATCAAGCTAATATTAAAGCGGTTTAGCACAATACCAAGCACAGCATTGACGGAACCAATGCGGCACAAGGTTAAGTTTTTGTCACGAGCGCCCTTGGCATAGATAAGTGCAGGCATAAGCACGAAGAAGAGCATTTCTACCATCCACCAGTAGCCGTAAGGGGTGAGCAGATACTTAAAGTTTGCTTGCACAGCCATGTCAATAAATTTCAAATTAAAGTACGAGAACAGGATAAACGAAGCGGCTCTGGCAAAGCCCACAGTAACCATGTCTGCTTCACGCAGGTGAGTATTATCCATATAATCATGTACACCCTTGTGTGCCAACATGCCTTCAAAGATAACCATTGAAGAACCGGCTACCATGGAGGAAACAAAGAAGAACATAGGCATGAAGGGAGAGTACCATAGCGGGTGCAGCTTTCCAGGCGCAATGAGGAAAAGCGCCGCCAAGGAAGACTGGTGCAAGGTGGATAAACACACACCGAAGATGTTGAGCACGATGGTGCAACGAATGATGAACTTACGCCACTTCAAAAGGAATGGGAATTTACCAGCAAGCCACTCCATGGGAGCGATGGAAAATTCAATCATAAGTACAGTAACATAGGTTGCCACGCACAGACCCACTTCAAAGAGTACGGAGGTGGTTCCGGGATAGAAAAACATGTAGGGCAGGCGCAGCGGATGACCAAGGTCATAGAGCAGAGCCACAACCACGAAACTATAGCCCAAAAAGGCCGTAGTTACAGCCGGACGCACCGCCGCATGATAATCTTTTAGTCCCAGAATATACACCGCTACTGTGGTAAAATAGCCACCTGCGGCCAGTGCCACGCCGCACATAAGGTCAAAGCCAATCCAAATACCCCAAGGGTAATTGTCGTCAAGGTTGGTTACTGCGCCAATGCCTTCAGTAAAACGAAGGTAGGTCACAATAAGCCCCACTACCAAGATAACGGCAGTTATCATATTGGCAGGGCGACGCAAAGAAAAAGGCCCCATATTAAAGAGTTTATCCTTGGTGGGGATAACAATATTTTCTGTATGGCTCATACTATTTATCCTCC
>CAYJHS010000091.1:0-9668 GCA_964369815.1 uncultured Desulfovibrionaceae bacterium | reverse complement strand
ATTTTTCAAAGATGGAATGGGATCGCATTGAAAGTTTTTTGAGGGGAGGGGGTGTGGGGGGGGGGAACTTTTGTTCACAAAAGTTCCCCTCCCCCACAAAGGCTAAAACAATACTATATTATGCTATTATTTTTTTACTTCTGTATATTCAGCGTCTACTACATCGTCGTCTTTGCCGGCGTCTTGTGTTTGTCCGGCGTCGCCTGCGGATGCACCAGCGGCACCGGCATCGGCTCCGCCTTGTTGTTGGTAGAGCTGTTCGGCAAGCTTGTGGGATACGGTGGCGAGCTCTTCGGTGCTGGTCTTGATGGCGGCGGCGTCTTCGCCTTCCATAAGTGTGCGCAGGGCGGCAATTTTGGCTTCGATATCGCTTTTCATGGCGGCATCGGCTTTGTCGCCGAGGTCTTTGATGCTCTTTTCAGTGCCATAGATGAGGCTGTCGGCGTGATTGCGGGCTTCGATAAGTTCTTGTTTTTTCTTATCGTCGCCGGCGTGGGCTTCGGCTTCACGTACAAAGCGTTGGATGTCGTCTTCGGACAGGCCGGAGGAGTCGGTAATTTGGATGGACTGTTCCTTGCCTGTGCCAAGGTCTTTGGCGGACACGTTTACAATGCCGTTGGCGTCGATGTCAAAGGACACTTCGATTTGTGGCACACCACGAGGAGCTGGTGGAATACCGGTTAAGTCAAAGCGAGCCTTGGTCATATTATCGCTGGCCATGGGGCGTTCGCCTTGCAGGACGTGGATGGACACTGAAGGCTGGTTGTCAGCGGCAGTGGTAAAGGTTTGGCTCTTGCGTGTGGGGATGGTGGTGTTGCGCTCAATGAGTTTGGTGAACACGCCGCCCATGGTTTCGATACCGAGGGAAAGGGGTGTAACGTCAAGAAGGAGCACGTCTTTTACATCACCTGCAAGGATACCACCTTGGATGGCGGCGCCCATGGCAACCACTTCGTCGGGGTTCACGGTGCGGTTGGGTTCTTTGCCAAAGAATTCGCCTACTTTCTTTTGTACAAGAGGCATACGGGTCATGCCGCCCACGAGAACTACTTCGTCAATTTCGTTAGCGGAAAGACCTGCGTCGCTGAGTGCTTTGCGGCAAGGCTCGATGGTGCGATCCACAAGTGCTTCTACCAATTGCTCAAGCTGGGAGCGAGAGATTTTGATGAGCATGTGTTTGGGGCCATTTTGGTCAGCGGTGATAAAGGGCAAGTTGACTTCTGTTTCCATAGAGGTGGAGAGGTCTTTTTTGGCCTTTTCGGCGGACTCTTTGAGGCGTTGTAAAGCCATGCGATCTTGAGATAAGTCAATGCCGTTGTCTTTTTTGAATTCTTGCACGAGGAAGTCAATGACGCATTGGTCAAAGTCTTCACCGCCGAGGAAGGTGTCACCGTTGGTGGCACGAACTTCTACAACGTTGTCGCCTACTTCTAAGATGGAAATATCGAAGGTACCGCCGCCAAGGTCAAATACGGCGATTTTTTCGTTGGCTTTGCGGTCAAAACCATAGGCCAAGGAAGCGGCAGTGGGCTCGTTGATAATACGTTTTACTTCAAGGCCTGCGATACGTCCGGCGTCCTTGGTGGCTTGGCGCTGAGCGTCGTTAAAGTAGGCAGGCACGGTGATAACGGCTTCGGTAACGCTTTCGCCAAGATAGGTTTCTGCGTCGGATTTGAGTTTTGCCAAAATCATGGCAGAAACTTCCGGTGCGCTATAGCTACGTCCATCCACTTCTACAGCGGCATCGCCATTGCTGGCGGCTACAAGGGAATAAGGGGAGTGTTCTTTCCAGCGATTCACTTCGGGGGTATCGAAGCGGCGACCCATGAGGCGTTTTACAGCAAAAATGGTACGTTCAGGGTTGGTTACTGCTTGGCGTTTGGCAATTTCACCCACGAGACGTTCTTTATCGGTAAAGGCGACAATAGATGGAGTGGTACGGCCACCTTCAGGATTAGTGATGCATTTTGGGTCTTTGCCTTCCATGACATAGACACAAGAGTTAGTGGTTCCAAGGTCAATACCTATAATTTTAGACATACAATGTTCCTCCTCAGGATTCATCACAATATATTTTTACCCATAAAGGGGATGTGTAAATTTGAGAAGTTGTAACTGCAACTGATGCACAGTCAACTTCATGGGAAAAAATAAGTCATGTTCTAAATTCGTCTAGGGGGGTAGGAAAAATTTTCTTATTTTTTATATGTCAAAAGGACAGGGGTGTTGCATATTTGCATTTTATGTATGTTCTAAGGGTATAAAATAGAGGGGGTTTTTTATTTCGTATAGGAATGAATTTCTTTTTCTTTATAGGTATGTTTCTTGCTTGTTAGCGTCATGGGAAAAAATTGAAGGAGGCTTTATGAATATTAATGGGTTTTCCAATGACGCTGGGGTGCAGGGGGTAAACGCCTTTGACTCTTTGAGTATAGAAAAAAAAGAAAGAGATGTGCGAAAAATGGAGGGCGATCAGGTAAGTATTTCACCTGAAGCCCAACAGTTGTATGCGGCTATGCGAGAAAGTGGCCAAGACCCTAGCTCCATGAGCCCCGAAGAGCTACAGGCTTTTTTAGCCGAAAATCCAGAGGCAGCGAGCCTACACGAAGCTTATGCTGAAGGTGGTGAGCGCCCTCAAGGTCCAACTCCTAGTGCTCAAGGACAAGAACAAAGTGGACAACAACAGTCCTCTGGTGATGGTCAAGGTGGAAAGGGTGGACAAGGTGGGCAGGGTGGATCTGGCTCTGCAAGTACCGATGACACTACGACACAAACCAGTCTAGAGGCGGAAATTCAAGCAGTAGAGTTGCAAATTGCTCAAGCTGAGCAATTAGCTGAAGAAAGTGGTAATGATTCCCAAGTTGAAGAGCTAAAGGCGCAGCTTGCTGACCTTGAAGATGAGCTCGAAGAGCTTACCGAAAGCGCCTAATATATCGTGTTATTCCATAAAAAAGTCCTTTGTAGGTACAAAGGACTTTTTTGCGGGTATGTGTTAGATTGTAAAATAACTACATAGAAGCTAGGCTTTCCATCTCGGTTTCTGTGAGCAGTTTGTCAAGGTCAAGCAAGATGAGTAATCTGTCTTCGAGCTTGCCAACGCCACGCATGTATTCAGAACCAATGCCTGCCACAACCGCTGGTGGAGGTTCCACAGTGGATTCTTTAATGCGTAGCACTTCGCATACTGCGTCCACCACAAAGCCTACAATCTGACCACCAAGGTCCATAACCTTAATACGGGTTTGGCTATCGTGGATGGCGGCCTTCATGCCAAAGCGTTTGCGCATATCAATGACGGGGATAACCTTACCACGCAAGTTGATAACCCCTTCTACAAAGGAGGGTGCGTTGGGTACTTTGGTAATGGGCATCATACGAATGATTTCTTGCACTTTAAGAATGTCTACACCAAACTCTTCTTCGGCAATTTTAAATGTAACCATTTGTATCAGGCTACTGTCGTCAGAGCCGTGATAGGTGGTTTTTGCGCTCATATCTTTTTCTTCAGACATTATTAACCTCCAGTTTGGTAGTTATATCGGCAACGCAAGAATTTACTATAGGTACTTATACAAAAAAAGTAAATTAGGAAGCCTTTGCACATTATATGCAAAGGCCTCATTAAATGTCACTGTAAATGCAAAAATCTTTTTAGAGATTATAAGCCTTTGTCACGCATAATCATAATCAAATCGCACACGCGGTTGGAATAACCCCATTCGTTGTCATACCAAAGCATGAGCTTGGCAAGGGTGCCGTCTTGCACTGTGCAGTAGTCTACTTCCACGGTGGAGGAGTGACTGTCGCCCTTAAAGTCCATGGACACGAGGGGTTTTTCGTTGATGGCTAAGATACCTTTTAAGGGGCCGTTAGCGGCATCTTTTAAGACCTTGAGCATGGTTTCGGTATCGGTGGCTTTTTCAAGTACGCAGGTAAAGTCTACCACAGAAACTGTAGGGGTAGGCACACGCAAGGAGTAGCCGCTGAATTTGCCCTTTAAGGAAGGGATAACTTTAGCAACAGCTTGAGCTGCACCGGTGGAAGTGGGGATAATATTTAATGCAGCAGCTCTGGCACGGCGCAAGTCTTTGTGCGGCATGTCAAGGATGCGTTGGTCATTGGTATAGGCGTGAATGGTGCACATGGTACCTACTTGGATACCAAAAGCGTCATTGAGCACCTTTGCCGCAGGGGCAAGGCAGTTGGTGGTGCAAGAAGCATTGGATACCATGTGGTGCTTTTTGGGATCATATTCATTATCGTTTACGCCGATAACGAGGGTTAAGTCTTCACCCTTGGCCGGAGCGCTGAAGATAACTTTTTTGGCGCCATTGTCTAAGTGAACTTTGGCTTGCTCAGCATTGGTGAAAACACCGGTGGACTCAATAACAATATCTACATTGTATTTTGCCCAAGGCAAGTTCTTGGGATCACGTTCGCTTAAGCACTGTACTGTCCAGTCGTCATATTTAACGCCATTTTTCTCAGCACCTTTAACGTGGGCTTCTTGACCATTTAAGGTAACGTCCACATAGGCACGACCATAGGTGGAATCATATTCAAAAAGATGGAAGTTGCTCTCGGCATTACCAAGGTCATTGATAGCTACAATTTCAACATCTTTTGCAAAATCAGCATGTAATATACGGAAAACTTGGCGTCCAATACGACCTAAACCATTGATGGCTACACGAACTTTACTCATGTGGGAAAACTCCTTCATTAAATTAGGATGAAAATACAGTGTATACAAAAACAAAAACCTGCATCTTTAGCATAATCTGCAAGTCATCACCCTATACGAAATTTAAGCGAAAATTTCAAGCTTTAAAATATTATATACTCTAAAAAGATAAGAAATGTCATTTTAATAAAGACATTGTTTTTCAAATTTATAGTGCAAAAAATAATAAATTACTCAATAGTTATCTATGCTTTTTTTTATATTTTACTATCTAAAATCATACTTATTTTTGAGTAATTTTTATATTGACAATTATTATCATCTAGCATATCTAGATGCCCAGCGGTCATTTGCCGCCTAAATATGAATTTCTACCACTATGTTGTTTGCATCCGCTAGTAGTCTGCATGAAAAACCAAACAATATCAGTAGGCTTAAGGAGAATACTATGGGTAAAACCTTAGCGCAAGGCGAGCTTAACACCGAATACACAGTGGTTGGTGTTGACACTTTAGGTGATGAGGAAATGAAAAATTTTTTACTTTCCCTTGGCTGCTACGAAGGACAAACAGTCACTATTGTTTCTAAACTCCACGAAAATTTTGTCATAGTCATTAAGGGCGGGCGCTATAGCGTAGATGCTACCTTGGCTCGTGCAATACTCATATAATCAAAAAAACATTACATAACTAATATTTTAATAGTAAACACAGTGCTGTGTTTTATTATATTTTTTTGCCTTTCATAAAAAAGGCAACCGTATAAATCTTTTTAGGAGGACGTAATTCATGAGAATTGCACTTGCAGGAAATCCTAATAGCGGAAAGACAACACTTTTTAATGCTATTACAGGTAAAATTGAAAAAGTCGGCAACTGGGCCGGTGTTACCATAGAAAAAAAAGAAGGTAACATTAAGAAAAATCTTTTAGCCGGTGGCGAAGATATGGTTGCGGTGGATTTGCCTGGTGCGTACTCCATGTCTCCTTTTACCTCAGAAGAAAATGTTACCCGTGAGTTTGTGCAGAACGAACGCCCAGAGGTAATTATTAATATTGTAGATGCTACAAATTTAAGCCGCAGTCTTTTCTTTACCACTCAGCTCTTAGAAGTGGGTATCCCCGTGGTAGTTGCTCTAAATAAAAGCGACATGAATGCCAAGAAAGGGATTAAAATTGATGACGCAAAACTTGCTGAGTCCTTGGGTTGCCCCGTGGTATCTACTGTGGCTTCAGAAGGTGGCAACAATGGGTTAAAAGAGCTTTTGGTGGCAGTTGCAGCCGCGAAAGGTAAAGGTCAGGTTGCTCCTTATACAGAAGAAAAATCCAGTGCGAACAGTGTTGAAGAGGCTCGCACGCAAGACCTTAAACGCTACGACTTTGTTAACAGCGTAGTGGAAAAAGCAGAAGTACGCCAAGTAGCAAGCAATACACAAACCATACAAGATAGCATTGACCGCATTGTGGCCAATAAATATCTTGGTATTCCTATTTTTGCCTTGGTTATGTGGGCTGTATTTTATATTTCTCAAACCACCCTTGGCACTGTTATTGCTGACTATCTTACCGGCTATATTGATCTCTTCAACGAGTGGGCTGCAGGACAATTGGGCGAAGATGCCTCTCCATTAGCAAAATCTCTCTTGCTTGATGGTATTATTGGCGGCGTGGGTGCTGTGCTTGGCTTCTTGCCACTCATCATGGTTATGTTCTTCTTGCTCGCATTGCTAGAAGATTGCGGCTATATGGCACGTGTAGCAGTAGTTATGGACAGATATTTGCGCTTTGTAGGACTTTCCGGAAAATCCATCATCCCCATGGTTATTGGCACCGGTTGTGCTATCCCTGGTGTTATGGCTACAAGAACCATCCGCAATGAGCGTCAACGCAGAACAACAGCTATGTTAACACCCTTCATGCCTTGCGGTGCAAAACTCCCTGTTATTGCACTCTTTTCTGGTGCTTTTTTTGCTGATAATGCTTGGGTTGGTACTTCAATGTACTTTGCTGGTATTGCACTGATTGTATTGGGTGCCTTTGTAGTTTTACGCATTTCCGGTCATAGAGACGCACAATCTTTCTTCATCATGGAACTTCCTGAATACCAATGGCCTAGCCTTACAAGAGCCACTATGTCTATGCTTGGGCGTGGTAAAGCCTTTATTATCAAAGCTGCCACCATTATCCTTGTGTGTAACGCCTTAGTGCAAATTATGCAGACCTTTACTTGGGACTTTGCACTGGTTGCCGAAGGCGCTGAAGGTACAAGTATCCTTGCTTCTATTGCTTCTCCCTTTGCCTTCTTGCTCATTCCCCTTGGCTTTGGCGCATGGCAATTGGCTGCTGCTGCTATCACCGGTTTTATCGCTAAAGAAAACGTAGTGGGCACCTTGGCAGTGGTATATGGCATTACTAACTTTATTAATACCGAAGAGTTGGCATTAAACGCCGGTAATGAAGCTTCTGTAGCAGCCACCATGGGCTTGACGCAGGCTGCTGCCCTTGCTTACCTTATGTTCAATCTCTTCACACCTCCTTGCTTCGCTGCCATTGGCGCCATGAACGCTGAAATTGAAAACAGAAAGTGGCTCTTCTCTGGCATCGGTTTGCAATTTGGCACGGCCTTTGTGGTGGCATTCTTAGTATATCAAGTCGGAACACTTATCACTCTTGGTACAGTGGGCGCCGGTTTTATTCCAGGCCTTATAGTCACCGTAGCTTTGCTTGCTTTGGTAATTTACTTGATTAACAGAGGTAATGCACTTTCTAATAAAACTTATCATAAGGCAGCCATGGCTACTGAATAAGCCACGGCCTTTCCCTTCTCTGTAACTCGTAACCTTCCTCATGTTTTGTAAAAGAGCATGGGGAAGGTTTTGGATTTTTGCAAAAGGAGTTTATTATGCATAACTTTATCCTCTGGGCACTGGTTATTGGCATTATTGGTTCTGCTCTTGCGGCAATATTCATCATGAAAAGAAGGGGTGTTAAGTGTATCGGCTGCGTGCATGGAGGCAAGTGCTCAAGTCAAGAGGAAACAGCGGCAGGATGTGGTTGTTCAAGCGTTGTAACTATTGCCCCGCAACCCACTAATCAGTGTGTGTGCGGTGTGCCTGTTCCTCACAGTGACTTAAGCCAAGATTCGTGTAGCCATTGTGCAAAGGGCTCCACTCAAGACAAACTATAAGGCAGTAGTACTTTAGGTTTATAAATGTGTTTGCTTATAGCTCAGTAGTTTAACATATTATCATTAAATTTCATATGAGTATATTGTCGTTGCCGTGTTGCAAATGATAAAATATTGGGGGAAGCTTCTACAAATAAAAGCTTCCCCCAAATACATTTAAAACCTTTAAGCAATAACACTACTGCTACAGCAGAGTGTATTTATCAAAATAATTTATGCAGAAACCATTTTCCACACAAAGAGTATTGCAAGGATATAAGATAAAGGTGAAAGTTCCTTATGACGCCCAGAAGCTAGGCACAATACCACATAACTCACAATACCCCACATGATACCAGTAGCAATACTAAAAGCCAGCGGCATGATAACAATGGTAAAAAATGCCGGAATTGCAGTAACATAATCGTTGAAATCAATTTCAAGCGCCGGAGTAAACATGAGCAGTCCCACTAAGATGAGTACAGGTGCAGTAGCCTGTGCTGGTACCATTAAAAACAGTGGAGATAGGAAAAGTGAAAATAAAAAGAGCGCTGCCACAACCAAGCCGGTAAGGCCAGTTCTACCACCCTCAATGACGCCAGAGGCGCTCTCTACATAGGTAGTGACGGTAGATGTGCCAAGGATAGCACCCACTGTGGTACCCACTGCATCAGCCATGAGGGCTTGCTTGGCCTTGGGCAATTGCCCGTCTTTATCAAGGATTTTTGCCTTTGCACCAACACCAAGTAGTGTGCCAAGAGTATCAAATAAATCAACAAATAAGAATGTTACTACCACAAAAAGCATATCTAATGTGAAAATATTATGCCACTCAAATTGCCAAAAAGTGGGGGCAAGGCTTGGGATGGAAAAAAGTTGTGCGCTATCAAAGCCAGCAGTATTAGTTACTCCAAGGGGAATACCCACAGCAGTGGCGGCTAAGATAGCATAAAGCAAAGCTCCACGTACCTTATATATAAGGAAAATACCAGCCACAGCAAGACCAATGACCGTCACTAATACCCCAGCAGAAGCGAGACTTCCCATGGATACTAAGGTGGCGTCATTTTTAACAATAATTCCTGCATTCTTAAAGCCAATAAAAGCAATAAAAAAGCCAATACCCGCAGAAATAGCCAGCTTCATTGAATATGGCACGCAGCGCATGATGGCTTCACGCAGGTTAAATATGGTCAAAAGAATAAAAATAAGCCCCTCTAAAAATACCGCAGTAAGGGCAAATTGCCACGAATAGCCCATGCCAAGCACCACAGAAAAAGCAAAAAAGGCATTGAGCCCCATGCCAGGCGCAAGTGCTACCGGCAAATTTGATAAAAAAGCCATGACAACCGTAGCAAAGGCAGCGCTAATGGCAGTAGCAGCAAACACCGATGAGGTGTCCATGCCACACTGACCCAAGATGCTTGGATTTACTGCCAAAATATAAGACATGGTCATGAAGGTGGTAATACCCGCAAGAATTTCTGTCTTAACCGTACTTCCATGCTTGGTAATGGAAAATAATTTATCGAGCATTGTGCCCTCCAAAAAAAACTATTTTAGGGTTGAGGTTATTCTGGGGGGAAACTTTTGTGAACAAAAGTTTCCCCCCAGACCCCCTTCAAAAAACTTTCAATGCGATAACACTTTATTGTTACAAGTTACATTGTGCCGCAACAGCATTTTGAAGGTGGTAACCGAAAATTATGAGTAGACGCAGCTTTGCTGTGCTGTTGAACGATTAATTTTCGTATATCATTGTAGGTAGGAAACTTTTGTGAACAAAAGTTTCCCCCCAGACCCCCCTTCAAAAAACTTTCA
>CAYJHS010000090.1:0-9889 GCA_964369815.1 uncultured Desulfovibrionaceae bacterium | reverse complement strand
ACACTCTTCATACAAAGACAGAACATTATCGCATTGAAAGTTTTTTGAAGGGGGGTTGGGGGGAAACTTTTGTTCACAAAAGTTTCCCCCCAGAGTATCACATCAAAACGTGTTTACGCAAAAAGGGTATCTTGGCGCTTACGTAAATCCCAGAGGAAAGAATCTTCTGGCTCTACAAGGTCAGCCAAGGTGATAAATGCACCTGCTGTAACTGGGCGGGCAAGTTTTTGTCCGCAGAGCAGGTAGAAGGGAATGGGATGCGTAGGAGCCAGCGTAGTGGCGTCCACAACTTCGCCGTCAACACCGTCTATGACATGGTGGTGTCCACCCATATTGAAGACAAAGCCTTCGGGCAGGTCACGTGCGGCACGTCCCACAAGGTCACTGATGGGTTTTAAGGTTTCTCCGGAAGTGGCTTGATTGAGCAGCGCTGCTGCAAGCACAGAGATGCCAGCTTCCACACCAAGCAAGTGTGCGGGATGATAAATCATGGCATGATTGCCATCCTTGGTACGAGGATGGCCTTTGGCGCCAAGCACGTCCCAAGATTTTTTATCATGACAGGCAATGATAATATACACACCGCCAGCCATACTTACTTCATCGGGGCGACGCAGACAATTTATGATATCCAAGGTTTGGGGCTTGTTGAGCAAGCCACCTTCGGATTTAGGCCGCATAAATTCTGGTGTTTCCACAATGCGAGTTACCGGAGCACGAAACGTGGGGCTGTCAATCTTCATACCGGTGGCATTGGAGACTAGGCACATTTCGCACAAGTCAGGGATGCTACGATGGGCAAAAGCAGAGGTTATTTCTTGCCTTTTGTTGGCCACTTCCTCAACGGATTTGCCCTCGCTCAACCACCAGTCTTGCATACCTTTTGCGTCAATTTCCTTACCATTACTGGTGAAGGTTTGCTTTTCTGGGTCATAAACAAAGTCATATTCACTGGATTTACCGGCACTGACAATGTCAAGGCCAAGACTTTGCGCCCATGTAATAAGCCCAACAAGCAGACTGGGCTGATCGCCTTCACCGGTGGTGAAGATGACATTTTTTTCTAGTGCAAGGCTGTTGAGTAAGGGGCCCACGGCTACTTCTGTTTCCTTGGAAACCATAACCACATGCTTACTGGCCTCAATGGCGGCATAGGCGGCCTTAGCGCTTGCTTCGGGATTACCGGAGCTTTCCACAAGCACGTCGATGGGCAACTTAGCAAGCCAAGTGCCGTCAGCCATAGTAACGTATTTTCCAGCAGCATAGGCGCTTTGCATTTCTTCAATGCTTTGGCAAAGCACAATATTTTCTTCTGCTATGCCAATGGTTTTAAGGGCGTCCACGGCTTTGGAAACGGTTCTGTTACACACGGCACGCACTTCAAGCCCAGGTGTTTTTTGAGCTTGAAAGAGGAAGGAGGCACCAAACTCTCCTGCTCCCATAAGCCCCACAGCAACGCTTTTATCTTTCGCCTTGGCAAAGAGGGTATTATAATTCATAAATATACGCCTTTATTGAGCCAATTTAATAGTTTTATCTATCATTTCTTTGCCTTGCTTAATATCTTTGGCAAACTTTTCATAGACAGGAGCACTTGCTTTTACGAAGGCATCATATTCAATTTTATTGGATTTCATGCCGGCTTCTTCCAACTTAGCTACGAGTTCATTGTCGCTTTTGCTGGCTTTTTCGTATACCCAAGGACGCACTTCTTCAGCAGTTTCTTTGATAGCTTTGCGTACGTTTTCTGGCAATTTATTAAATTGCTTGGTGAAAGCCATAAGGAATGCGGGGCCATAGACATGGTTAGAAATGGAGATATACTTTTGCACTTCTTGCATTTTACTAGCATAAATGTGGTTTAAAGGATTTTCTTGACCATCAATAACACCGGTTTGCAAGCCTACGAACACTTCACCAAAAGCCATTGGAGTGGGGTTAGCGCCATAAGTTTTGAACATTTCCACACGCCAAACACTGCGGGGAGTGCGCAACTTGATGCCATTTAAGTCAGAAGGCTTCACGATGGGGCGGATATTATTCGTAATTTGACGGAAACCATTTTCCCAAAGTGCTACCATGGTGTAACCTTTAGCTTCGGCAGCTTTGGCTAAGATGGGCCAGAAAATTTCTTTTTCTACCTTCATTAAGTGGTTACGATCTTTGATGATGAAAGGCATATCCCAAAATGCAAACTCTGGAACGTAGGTAGGCATTTCAGAAGCCATAAGAGTCAGGTGCACTGTACCGATTTTTAATTTTTGCATAAGATCTTGGTCTTTGCCCAACTGGTCAGAGTGAAAAAATTGTACATCATAGTCAGCACCAAGCTTTTTTTGTAATCTTTCAGTAAACTCTGCACCACTTTGTTGCATAAGGGTGCCAAGGGGCGTGCTTATGGCAAAAACAATTTTCTTGGGTGCAGCAAAGGCGCTGACGGAAAGCATCAGTGTGAAAAGGCCAAGGGCTAGTAGGGTTGTAAGTTTACGCATTTTTTCCTCCAGACTAGTAGAATAAGTTAATAAGAACCATGGGGATGGCCGGAATATAAGTCACAACCATCAACAATAAAAACAACACTATAAGGAACGGAATATTGGCCTTGGTCGTTTGCCACATTTCCGTATTACCTATGGTACACGCTGTTGCCAACACGCTGGCTACAGGCGGAGTTTGCTGCCCAATGGCAAGATTTAAGGTGAGAATGATACCAAAATGTATGGGATCAATGCCAAGCTGATGAATCAAAGGCATGAGGATAGGCACGGTCAAAATGATAGCCGCTGCACCATGCAAGAACATGCCAATAACCAAAATCAACACGTTGAGCAAAGCTAGCACAGCGTATTTATTAGTAGTAATGCCCATAATAGCTTCTGTAACAAGCTGTGGCAATTGAATTTCTGTAAGGTATAAGCTCAGAATTTTAGAAGTTGCTACAAGGAGCATTACCACACCGGTTTGCAAGACACCATCGGCAAGGGCTTTTTTGAGCTTGGAAAAGCTAAGCTCACGATAGACCACACCGCCAATGAAAAGGGAAGCTACTACGGCTAAACCGGCGCCTTCGGTGGCAGTCACTTGTCCGCTGAAAATACCGCCAAGAATGATGATGGGCAAAAGCAAAGCCCAAGCTGCATTCTTAAAGGCCCTCCAAATATTTTGTGCCTCAAACTTGTCTTCTTTGGGCAAGTTCTTTTTCTTAGCAATGATATAAGCCGCCACCATAAGACCAAAGGCACCCAAAACACCAGGAACAATGCCGCCTACAAACAGCTTCAAAATGGATGTGTCGGAAATTGAGCCATAAATAATCATGGGGATTGATGGGGGAATTACAATAGCCAAAGTGCATGAGGAAGAAGTGATAGCCGTGGCAAAAGTGGGGGCATAACCTCTATTGACCATGGCAGGAATGAGAATGGTACCAAGAGCAGCCACACCAGCCACCGCAGAACCAGAGATTTCTGCAAAGAGCATGGCAGCACCTACCGTAACAATGGCTAAACCACCGCTCACAAAACCCACCAACGCACTGGTAAAATCAAGCAATCGCCTTGAAATACTAGAACTATTCATAAGTGCACCGGCAAGTACAAAGAGCGGAATAGCCAACATGGGAAAGCTTGTGGCACCGTCAAACATGGTCAAGGACGCATTAAGCATGGCTGTCCAATCACCGCCGCCAAGCCACATACCAACAAGGGCAAGCACGCTAATAACTACAGCAATGGGGATTTCAAGAAAACATAATAAAAAGAGTGAAACCAGTAAGATTACTATTTCCATGACTATTTTCTCCCCTCGTGCAATGTTTCTTCTGCTTCTGCTATGGCTTCTTCTATTTCTAGCACGTCCAAATTCTTTTTGCTTTGCAAGCGATTACAAGCATCGGGAATGGTAACAATTTCTGAAATAGCCATAAACGCACAGGTAATGCTGAGCACCGACTGTGTCACCTCACGGGGTAGCCAAGGTACGGTAATAAGGTATTCTCCGCTGACCAACTCTAGCACCTGCCAGCTTGCCACAGCCATAGCGGCAAAAAATGCCACAGTGACGATACGCTGAATGGCAAGGCCAAAATATGCTATACTCATGGGCATTTTTTCTAAAAGTCCAGAAAACACCAAGTGTTTACTTTTACAGGCCGCCACGCAACTACCAAAAAAGGAAAGCCATGCTAACAGCTGCGAAGCCACCTCGTCATACCAAATAAGGGAGTGCCCCAGTTTGCGAAATATAACGCCCAAAAACACCACCACAGCCAGCGCAATCAGGAGTGCCATGGAAAAATTCATGCAAAATTGCTCCAGTTTGTCACGTATTGCGACAAATGTTCGAACAAGGGGACTGTTTTCTTTACTCATAGCTGCTCCTGCTATCCTAAAAGTTCTTTGCTGCCTGCTACGCAGGGCTAAAATACTCACAGGGTATGCTCCACAAACAAAATCACTGGAACACAACCATGGACAGGTTTCATAAAAAAGCCTTTCTGGTATGACAACCTGACATGCGGACAATTTGACTTATTGAAAAACTTTTGTCAATATATGTGCACACATTTTCGCTACATTGCTTTTATCTGTAAAAAATGGCACAGATATACTTAAATGTATGCACTTTGTACAAAAAAAAGCCATTTTTACCACTAATCTAACATGTGCTTTAAGGAAAAAGAAGATGCTTGCAAAGCCCAAAAAAATTCAACGAACCAAAGTTCATGACCAATTGGTTGCCGAACTCATCGAACGTATTTCTCATGGTGATCTTAAAGAAGGAGAGCAAATGCCCTCAGAAAGAGAGCTTATGGAAGAATACGGCGTTGGACGCCCAGCGGTACGAGAAGCCTTTGCTAAGCTCGCTTTTTTTGGGGTCATAGATGTATGTCCTGGAGTAAGGGCAAAAATCAATAAGCCTTCCGCAGCACGCTTATTGAGCGAAGTAAACAACTTTATTCACATTTTAACCAGCGCATCTGCCACTGTAGCCCAATTACAAGATATGCGCATACTCTTAGAAGAAGGTATAGTCAGGCGTGCGTCACGAGCTAGGAGTGATGCCGATATTGCCGACTTACAAGAAATTCTCGCCCAAGCTCAACTGGCATTAGACGACAAAGACAAATTTGCTACTCTAGATATTCAGTTTCATGCACGCATTGCACGCATTTTAGATAACGACCTCTTCATGACTATCAACAATGCCCTGTCCAGCTGGCTTGCCGAACAGCGCTACACTACGCTTATGCAAGAAAAACAGTGCCATATTAGCCATGAAGCCCATGTAAAAA
Source organism: uncultured Desulfovibrionaceae bacterium (assembly GCA_964369815.1). GTDB lineage: Bacteria > Desulfobacterota > Desulfovibrionia > Desulfovibrionales > Desulfovibrionaceae > CAYJAD01. The sequence continues at coordinate 4,596 of CAYJHS010000090.1, read as the reverse complement.
TCTTGGAAAGTATCATTAGCAAAGACCCCAATGCTGCAGAGGAAGCCATGCGGGAGCATCTTTTACAGGTACAAGCAGTGTGGTTTGAAGAAGCGCATAAATAGAATTTGTATAATTTTCTCCTGTCATACTTTTACATTTAATCTTTTGTGCGCTTTTAGCATCTCCATCTTTTACCTGCTCACTGCAACAGAAAAAATCTTACAAGCCATTTAAAATCACACAAAAACGAGCAATCTCCATTTTTCTGTGTATTTCATACTTGAAAAATTGGTGCACCCACGAGGGGATTTAATGATTTTCATATGAAACATGAAATTGTAAAGCTAAAGTCCAACCTTCATTGCTGAAAAATGTATATTTAAAAAATCGTGCACTGTCGCATTGAAAGTTTTTTGAAGGGGGGTCTGGGGGGAAACTTTTGTTCACACAAGTTTCCCCCCAGAAAATATCATCATTTTTTCTTCAAACGCTCTTGCGCTACCATATTCCCCAATGATGCAGATTTTTTATACAATTCCATAGCTTTTTGTAGATTTTTTTGTACCACTGTCCCTGCTTCATACAGTGTACCCATGTAAAAATAGGCATCAGCATTATTTTGCGCTATGGATTTTTCAAGAAGTGCTAAGCCTTGCTTTATATCCTGCGCAACACCAATACCAGCTATATAATAATGCCCTAGATTATATTGTGCATCTCTGTCATTCTGTTCAGCGGCCTTAGTTTGCCAAAATGCAGCTTTTTTATAGTCCTTTTCTAGCACATTCCCATCAAAATACGCATTTCCGATAACAGTTTGGGCTCTTGCCATGCCATTTTCTGCGGCTTTCATAAACCAAGCGTACGCTTGCTTTTCGTCCTTGGCAACGCCTTCGCCTTTTTTATACAGTACGCCAACATCAAACTGCGCTAAAGTACTGCCCTGTTCCGCGGCTTTTTTAAGAAGTTCTGCGGCCTTTTTGAAATCTTGATCAATACCGCGTCCTAAATAATAACTTATACCTAGATTATACAGAGCATCGGTATATCCTTGTGCGGCACCCTTTTGGTAATACATGACGCCTTTTTTAGCATCCTTTGTAACTCCGTTACCTTCGGTATATAAACCACCAAGCTCATTAAGTGCACGAGGAAAGCCTTTCTCTGCCGCTTTTTCAAAAAGTTCAACGGCTTTTTTCATATCCTTAGGGACGCCTTGACCGATGGAGTATAAAAATCCAAGATTCGTCGTGCCTTTAGGCTCTCCTTGATCAGCGGCTTTTTGATAGTACATAACGGCTTTTTGTAAATCTTTATCTATACCAGTGCCAAACTCATAAAGCAGCCCCATGGCAGTTTGTGCTGGTGCATATCCTTTATCGGCAGCTTTTTGAATGTTTAGCGCAGCTTTTTGAAGATCCTTTGTCATCCCAACACCATAGAGATTAAAAGCACCTACTTCGTATATGGCAGGAGCATAATCCTGTGCCGCAGCCTTTTCATACCACAGCAAGGCCTATTTAGGATTTCTTTCAACACCATTGCCATGCAAGTAATAGGAAGCAAGCTTTGCCTGCGCCCAAGCATCCCCACTTTTAGCGGCTTTATCAAACCACATAAAAGCCTTTTTTAAATCTTGAGTTACCAACTTGCCTTTTTGATACACTAAACCCATATAAGCTTGCGCGCGTATAATATTATTTTCTGCCAGCTCGGTCATGAGGGCAAGGCCTTTTTGCGTATCTTCTGCTACACCTGTACCATTTATATAGCTAGTCGCAATATTATATTGCGCCATAACCACGCCTTGCCCAGCGGCTTTTGAGTACAGTTCAAAGGCTTTTTTTTCATCTTTTGCAACACCGTTGCCGGCGGCTAAGAGCACAGCTAAGTCGTTTTGTGCCAAAGCGTAATTTTGGTCGGCAGCTTTAGTGTACCACTTAACAGCTTCCGCTAGCTCACGTTTCACCCCGCGCCCAAACTCATAGGCTGTACCAATGTAGTATTGGGCTCGAGCGTCATCTTGAGCTGCGGCCTTATGGAACCATGCAAGGGCTTGCTCCATATCTTCTGTAACCCCACGCCCATACTGATACGCCAAGGCCAAATTTGTTTGAGCCACCGCATAGCCTTGATTGGCTGACTTGGTATAGAGTTCTAAAGCTTTAGTTAAATCCTTTGCCACGCCTTGCCCCGCTTCATAAAGTCTGGCAAGATTATTTTGCGCAATAGCATAGCCGGTATCGGCTGTTTTTTGTAGCCAATAGGCGGATTTTTCATAATCTTGTGCAATGCCCCTTCCTGAACCATAAAGAGAGGCAATGGCAATTTGCGCTGTCGCATGACCTTGCTCTGCAGCTTGTAAAATTAAGGTTGCAGCTTTCTTGATGTCTTGCTTTACGCCTCTACCGCTGCCATAAAGATTACCCAAGGCATATTGTGCGCTTGCATTGCCTTTTTGCGCTAGTTCTTCATAAATTTTTGCTGCTTCTGCAAATTTTTTTTCAATTTCAAGTCCGGTAGCCTTACCAAGTAATTGTGTATCGGACGTGTCAGCAGCAGAAGCCAACGAGATGAAAGAAGCAAGCACTAAGCTAAGTAGTAGTGGCAATATCAAAAAACTACGCATTTTTTTGATATTTTGTATGACGAATGTAAAAGATTGAGAATGCATGTGTTTTTTACCTCCATACGCTTAAAAGCAAGAAAGGGAAAAAGGAGATGCTTCCTCTTTCCCTAAAATTTTTGTAAATACACCCGAACATTACGGGTAATTTTATTTCAAAGCAACACCAGCTTGTTCGAGGACAGTGCGTAAATTGCATACATATTGCGGTGATAAAGTATGCATTGGTAAACGCATCTCATCAACTATATGCCCCATCATGGCAAGGGACGCCTTCACGGGAATAGGATTTGTTTCTATAAACATGGCACGATTAACTGGCATGAGCTTATAGTGGATTTCGCGAGCTTTTTCTATATCTTTTTGCGCCCATGCCGCACACAATGCTGCCATAGCACCGGGCATTACGTTGGAAGTAACAGAAATTACGCCGCACCCACCAAGAGTAAGCAAGGGAAGTACCGTAAAATCATCACCCGAAAGCACCTGAAAGCCCTTTGGTGCTTCTTCTAAAACATCGGACACTTGCGTTAGGTTGCCTGTAGCTTCCTTGATGCCCACAACGTTTGGCAATTCTTTGGCAATTCTTCCCACGGTGGCAGGCAGTAAATTACAGCCCGTACGCCCAGGAACATTGTACATTACAAGAGGAAAATCTACAGCGTTGCTGATAGCTTTATAATGTTGGTACAGCCCCTCTTGTGTAGGCTTATTGTAGTAAGGAGTAATGAGCAAAGCACCTGAAGCCCCTGCGTCCTTAGCAAAGCGAGTAAGGTTAATGGCCTCAGCGGTATTGTTGGATCCGGCACCGGCCAGCACAGGCACACGGCCTTTGACTTGGTCAATACAGATTTCAATAACCCTTTCGTGTTCCTTATGGCTTAAAGTGGCGGATTCTCCCGTGGTTCCACAGGGGACAAGCCCGTTGATACCCTCTTGGATTTGCCATTCAATAAACGCACGATATCTTTCCTCGTCAAGCTCACCTTTACAAAAGGGCGTGACCAAGGCAGTAAATGCACCTGCAAACTGCATAAAAACCTCTCTCAGTAGAAAATCAAAAAAAACGCATGCAAAAAAGCATGTACACTACTGATTAAGATACTCTTTTAATTCTTTACCGGCACGGAAGAAAGGCAAACGTTTAGGTTTTACAGTAACGCTGTCGCCAGTTTTAGGGTTGCGACCGGTATATTCCCCATATTCCTTTACTTTAAAGGAGCCAAAACCACGAATTTCCACTCTTTCACCTGCGAGTAAAGATTCTTTCATGCAATCAACGAAGGTTGAAACTACAAGGACTGCATCTTCCATGGGAAGATTAGCTTCATCGGCAAGCGCCTTAATAAGTTCACTTTTGTTCATATTGTCTCCAAAAAAATAAAATAGTAGTTGAGCTACACTTTTGTTATTACAGAATTCTTGTATAAAAGTAAATAGTTATTCTTCTAAAATGTGTAAAACATTTCTTTTCTCTATGATATCTAACATACTTAGCCGTATTTTTTGGATTTTTTTAGCTATAGCTTCAATATCAACGCTCGCTGGTGCACCCTTGGCAAAGCTCAAAAAGGGCTTTTGGTGGCGCACAGCTTCCATAAGTTTTAGGTCATAGCGCACAGCACCTAGCAAAATCGGCTCAATTCCCAAGAATTTTTTACACGCCATATGTAATTTATTGAACGTTTCTTTTTCTTCCTTGGGATTTTCCACTTGATTGACAATGACCATAAAATCCCGAATACCGTGATCAGTATACAAAATCTTCATAAGCGCATAACCGTCAGTCAATGACGTAGGCTCCGGTGTAATCACCACTATACGCAAAGCCGCCATAACGGCAAAAGCTTGCACCATTTCGGTAATACCCGCACCTAAGTCCATAAATACATAGTGATATTTTGTAAGCAATGGATTTAATCGCTTTAAGAGCAATTCTCTTTGGTCAGCATCTAGCTCTACAAGTTCGGGCATACCAGAAGCAGCAG
>CAYJHS010000089.1:9573-9897 GCA_964369815.1 uncultured Desulfovibrionaceae bacterium | reverse complement strand
CAAGCGGAAAAGATGGGTGAGGAAGCTAAACAAGCCTTGGAGCAAGCAAGACAATCTCAAGCCGCAGCAGAGGTGGCCAAGAGTGAAGGCATGCATGCTGCTGCTTCTCAGCTAGATAGCGTAGCTTCTTCTGTTGGGGATAGTATGTACAGCTTAACGCATCAGGTGAGCGAAGCAGAAAAGAGCATGGTTATTACCGCTGACCGCATTACTGAAACCGCCTCTGCCATGGAAGAGATGAATGCCACCGTGCTAGAAGTAGCTCGTAGTGCTGGTGATGCAGCCCATGATTCTGCTGCTGCTCGTGCCCGTGCTGAGGAAGGT
>CAYJHS010000089.1:4318-9563 GCA_964369815.1 uncultured Desulfovibrionaceae bacterium | reverse complement strand
GTTGAAACCCAAGCCAGTCAACTGAAGGAAGATATGCTCCAACTGGGCACTCAGGCTGAGTCCATTGGCGCCATTATGAACGTTATTTCTGACATTGCCGACCAAACTAACCTACTTGCACTTAATGCAGCCATTGAAGCCGCCCGTGCTGGCGAAGCAGGGCGAGGCTTTGCCGTTGTTGCTGATGAAGTGCGCAAACTTGCAGAAAAAACCATGCAAGCCACTGTGGAAGTTGGCACCGCTATTAAAGGTGTGCAGAGTAGTGTAGAGCGCAATATGCAAAATGTGAGTGCTTCTGTACAATGCGTAAATATTACCACAGAGCTTGCAAATGAAGCCGGAACTGCATTGGCTGAAATTGTACAATTGGTAGACACAACTGCCGACCAGGTACGCACCATTGCTACAGCGGCAGAACAGCAATCTGCTACTTCCGAGGAAATTAATCTGTCACTCAACAGCATTAATGTGGCCTCTTCTGAAACCTCTCAGGCCATGAATGATGCCCAAGACGCGGTGGAAAACCTCGGCTTCCAAGCAAAGCAACTTGCAAAGATTATAGCTGAATTAAAAAACGCTTAAACCTTACATTATTCCAATTTGGGAAACTTTCTGGGGGAAAATTTTTGTAAAAAAGTTTTCCCCTTAAACATTTTAAAATCAGAATGCCGTGTAACTGCGCAGGGGGATAAAGCTTTTTTACTTGTCATTTACTGCCTTTTGGCGTAGTGAAACGCAATTGTAAACATAATGTAACATTTTTATAGCCTCATAAAGGATTTTCATGCGAGCTAATATTTTATGCGCCGGTCTTGGAACACGCTTTCAACCATTTTCTCTCCTTAAACCAAAGTCACTCATTAAAATTGGCGGTTTACCTTTAATAGAGCGGACTATTGTTCAGTTGCATGAGCATGGTGTGACAGATATTGCATTGGTAACAGGCTATAAACATGAACACTTTTTATATTTGGAAGAAAAATATGGCGTAGAACTGTATGTTTCAACCGAGTATGCCCATAAGAATAACTTTTCTTCTGTTGCGCTCATTAAACACCGACTTGAGAATGCTCTTATTATTGATAGTGACCTTTATTTACAGCGTGCTGTGGTGCCTCTCATAGATGTGACTAAATCACAATTTTTATGCCAGCGTATAGAACATGGCTGCGAATGGGGGCTTGAATGTGATGCAGACGGACGAATTGTAACTGTACGAAAGCATGTATCTTCTGGTTATGTAATGACAGGTGTTTCCTTTTGGACGGGAGAGGCAGCGCAGCTTTTGAGCGAAGAGTTGGCTCATTGCCAAGACAATGAATTTTGGGAAGATGCGGCCATACGTGTCATGGAAAAGACACCGATATACTTAAATAAAGCGCCTTTCTATGCAACGGAGATAGACTCTTTACACGAGGCCATTCGTGCCAAACTGCTCACTGCCGATGAAATCGCTAGTCAGTGTAGTGAAGGAGTGTTAGCCGAACGATTAAAGGGGCTTACAAATAGCACCTATTTAATAACCTTACAGGGGCAAGAACAGGTTCTCCGTATTCCAGGCGAAGGTACAGACAAGATAATTAATCGCGAACACGAAGCTTTTATTACATCTTTAGTGGAAGGGCATGATATTTCACCTAAAAGTACATATTTTGCTGGGGGGCTTAAGGTGATGCCCTACTTGAAAAATTATCGTATTTTGCAGTCTGAAAGCTTGAGTGTGACAGAAGTCATAGGTGTGGCTCAAAAATTACGAAAACTGCATTCTATTGATATTGCAGGAAAAATATCTCCTGCGCCTGCCATGTCCATGCTGGGAGAGGCTAAATTATATGAAAACCTCACTGGACTATGTTTTCTTGAAAAACAGGAGCAAGAGCTTGTGTACACATGGGCTAAGCATTTGGATGATGATACGCCTGTACTGTGTCATAGGGATTTATTACTTGAAAATATACTTACCGATGGAAAAGATATTCAGCTAATAGACTTTGAATATGCGTGTTTTACTTCGCCTTATTGGGATATAGTAAGCTTTATTACAGAGTCACGTATTGAGGGTGAATTGCGTGATAAATATCTAGAAACATATGGAAACTTAGATATGAAGCGTGTTTTACAAGCAGAAATTCTTGTAGATTATATATGGTCTTTGTGGGGATTTTATCAAAAATACTATGCATACGCTCGTGGTCGGTTGTCAATATTTCATAAAAATTTACAAGTCTATACGCAAAAATATTCATTAAATGAATGAAATGCCTCTATATATGAGTAAAATTTGTATACTGAGGTTTTTATAAATGTTTTTAGCTTTGTGGATCTTTTTTGTTGTCATGTTTTTCCCACTTCCTGCTTTCGCATATTTAGATCCTGGTTCTGGTAATGCACTTGTATATCTTGCTGTCAGTCTTGTAGGTACGCTCATCTATGTGTTAAAAAATATTTTTTATTGGCTTATCAGATCAGGACAAAACAATCCGGAAAATGGTAAAAGGAAATATGCTGAACATGAAAAAATTGTAATTTTTTCTGAAGGAAAAGTATATTGGCTTACATTTCATCCTATAATTGAAGCTTTTATTTCACAAAAAATCCCCTTTTCTTACTTGAGTATGGATATTCATGATCCTGCGCTCACCATTGATAATCCTTATATGTATTCAAAATATATTGGAAAAGGTAGTGCTGCCTTTGCTAAAGCTAGTGTAAAAAAAGCTTGTGTCATGCTTGCTACAACGCCCAATATCGGTACTCCGAATTTTCCTATGCCTCGTCCGAAGCATGTGCAGTGCTTAGCGCATGTGTGTCACGGGGTGGGGGATTTGTCCATGTATCATAAAGGCTCGTTAGACCATTATGACGCGGTACTTATGACAGGCGCGCATATCGAAAAAAGTGTTCGTGAACTTGAGACATTACGCAATCTTACGCCTAAGGAGTGTGTTTGCTTTGGGTTACCTTACTTGGACGCTATGGCAGAAAAAGTTAACCCCCGTGTAGAAGATAATCCCGTGCCTGTGGTGCTTATTGCACCTTCGTGGGGAGATAAAAGCTGCATTAACTTGTGTGGTACGCAGTTTATTCATGATATTGCTAAAGCACACTATGAAGTTATTATTCGTACGCAGGCGCATTCTTATTAAGTGGTAGAAGAGAAAATAGAAATGCGGCAAGAAGAACTCAAAAAATATACTAATGTTTCTTTTGATTCAATTATTGATGGCAGTATTTCTATGGGAAAGGCTGATGTGCTGATTTCTGATAAATCAGGAGTACGGTTTGATTTTGCACTTTTATATGAGCGTCCTGTAATAACTATTGATGCACCTTTAAAGGACGTTGAACAATACGAATACGCTGAGCTTAAGGAATGCTGGGAAGATAGTATTCAAGAACAGCTTGGTGCAGTTGTATACCCTCAAGGGCGGTTTGATATTGTTCCTATTATAGAACAAGCTTTACATATGCCCACTAAACACTTTGTTGACTTTAGAAATACTTATGTGAAAAATTTTACTACTTCAGGAAATGCCATAGTAGATTGGACATGGCAAAAAGTGCAACAATGTACAAAATAAATAGTATATCATATTTGTGCAAGTCATAAGGCAGCTACATGGAATTACTTTACTCAATTTTCATACAACCTATAGAGCTTTTTTATAGGCTCATTTACATTTTTTCAATCCATATTACCCACAGCTATGGTATTGGTTTGTTTTTGTTGTCCCTTATAGCAGCCATTGCTTTTTCCCCTTTAGCCCGCTTTGCCTATGCTTTGCAAATGCAAGAAAGTATTATTTCTGCTGTCCTTGAACCTCAACTAGCTAAAATTAAAAAAGAACTTAAAGGGAAAGAGCGTAATGACGCCATAAATCGTCTGTATGCACGTTATGCTTATCATCCTATCTATTCATTGCGTTCTGCATTAGGTATTTTTTTACAATTAACTTTTATTACTGCAGCTTATTATATGATAAGTTCATTTGCAGAGTTACAAGGCAAATCTTTTTTTGGCGTTCATGACTTAAGTCAGCCCGATGCGCTGGCTTTTGGTGTAAACATATTACCATTACTTATGACAGGTATAAATTTTTTAGTCATTTATACTTCTAAGGGCTTGCAAAGAAAGGATACTATACAAGCCGTGCTTATAGCATGTGCTTTCTTATTAATTTTATATGATGCGCCGTCTGCATTGCTTATTTTTTGGACGACTAACAATATTATCTTTTTAGCAAAAAATATTTACGAACATTCTTTTTCGCATAAGAAAAAGATAACTGAAAAGCATAAAAAAAATACTTTTTTATCATCTATTTTTCCTAAAATAAATAAAATTGATATATTTTTATATCAAAAAATATTTTTTGTTTCGGTTTTTTCTTTTGTTTTTATAGTGTTTTTTTACTTACCTATTAATTTTTATGTTTCTGATAGTGAATTTTTTAAAATGTCGCTGTCGCACTTTATTAAAGAATTATTACCCATTGCTTTTTTTACCTTCCTTATTTTGGCCTATTTATGGCTTATTTTTATTTATGGGACAGCACGGAAAGTTCTTGCCTATCTTATGTTCTTTGTACTGATTTTTTCACTGGTTAATATGTTTGTTATTGTTCGTGATTTTGGTACTTTAGATCACGGTATTTTATCACGACAAAGATTGCTACTGGAGCCTTTTGCATTTTTTAGAGATTTTGGCTTCAGCTTTCTTTTATCCTTTATTGTTATATTTCCTTTCTTTTTTCAAAAGATACGCCCGTATGCTACACGATTTGCGTTTTTTTTAACTCTTCCCCTCATATTTATGGTGTGCGTTGCAAGCTTCCAAGGTAAAAATACGCAGGCGCACATGACACCAACGGAATATCGCAAAGCCTTTGCCGATATCCAAAATTATAGTCCAGATCAGAAAAATGTAGTGGTTATTTTTTTGGATATGTTCACAGGAGGGCATATTGAAAAAATGCGTAATGACCCATGGTTTAAAGATTTTGCTGGCATGATGGATGGCTTTACTTGGTATCCAGATACGTTATCTACTGGACAAGTGACCATATTTAGTTTTCCTGCCATTTATGGTGGAGAGAGTTTTGGAGTGCAAGACATGAATGGTCTTGGCCTAAGCCTGCAAGAAGTTTATAATAAATCCTATGCAGTTTTGCCAAGAAATTTTAAGAATAATGGGTATGCGGGTCAACTTATTGGCTTTCCTGAAGCCCCCGATAAAAAACTTTTG
>CAYJHS010000089.1:0-4308 GCA_964369815.1 uncultured Desulfovibrionaceae bacterium | reverse complement strand
AAAATATAATGCTTTGGCTGATGATATTACCTATATCAATGAAATGGACTTTAGTCTCATACCTGGTGCTAAAGAATTTCCAGTAGCAAGTCTGGATACCAGTAAAGGAAAGTATTTTGCTCTTGCAGTGGCTTTGTATAATATTTCACCTAATGTATTGAAAAAAGCTATTTATAATAAAGGAAAATGGTTGAATACTTTAGATGTCATTAATGCATTAGGCATTACATTTGTTAAGAAGAGCTTGACGCAATTTTATAACTTTTTTACTGCAGATATTGATAATACTGCAAAAAAACCTACCTTTAAGATCTTTTACAATTTGCTTTCGCACTATCCGTGGTATTTGCCAGAAAATAGTATAGAGTTTGTAGATGACCCATATCCGCAAACGGAAGGGCAATTAATCTATAAAAATAATATTCTTCCAGAGCATTATTTTACAGAGCGGCACATTATGCGTATGCTTGCAGACTATTTTGCACATTTAAAAGAGAAAAATGTGTATGATAACACCAAGATAATAATTGTTTCCGATCATTGCGAAGCTGATAGCCAAATGCTTGCACCGCTTTTCCCCAAAACTTTTAATAAAGATGGGTTAAAATGGGCCTCTAAAGAACATGAGCTGTCTGATCTTGGGCGCCCGCATGCATTACTTATGGTGAAGGATTTTAATAGCCGAGGTCCTTTGCGTATTCGTAATTCCTTCATGTCCATCGGCGATGCGTCACAGTTTGCCGTATCTCACCTAAAGCACTTTGACGCCTTTGCTCGTCGTGATCCGCATTGGCGCACACAGGATGACATACGCAAGCATGCCATTGGTGCATGGCATTTGCGTTATCATAAGAAAGATAAGTTTGTTATTAAAACCCTTTGGGAAGTAAAGGGCAGTATGTTCAATCTACAAAATTGGAAAAAAACTATTGATGATAAAAAGCCTACTGTGCATCAATAGTTTGTTCCTACTGCCTGTTAAATTTTTTTAGCTATATACATGCCATAGCTGTAATACGAAAGAAACTCTTTGTAGAGAGCTATTTCCGTCAATTGCTCTTCCACAAGGGCTTTTGCTTCTGTACTGTGCGCTTGAGATTGTAAAAAAGGCGCAAAGTTGTTTTCTACAGTGTTGTAATAATTGTCTATCCAGCAAGATGGTGGTAAGGTAAAGTAGCCTAATATGCTGTAGCCACTGTTTTCAAGAATGGCTATTTTTTCTGCCGCTGTACCCATTTCGGCATATGCCGCATCCCAGTAAGTTTGCACTTTATTAGGTCGGGAAGGGGTTAGCCATGTTATTTCGGATAAGGCTAAGATGCCGTTTTTTTTCAAAAATGGATACCACGCTTGAACGCCTTTTTCAAAACCCATGGAATAGATCGCTCCTTCAGACCAAAGGATATCAAACTCTCCCTCCTTAAAGGGTAAAGACTGCATGTCTTCACATATTGTGTTAATATGCTTGTCTAAATTTTGCGCACGTGCTTTTTCTTGAAGTGTTAATAAAAAATCTTGTAAGAAATCCACCCCAAGAATGCTAAAGTTTTTTGCAGGGTTATGTTCAGTAAAATATTGTGCTAGTGTCAAAGTCGTCGCACCGGTTCCACATCCTATATCTGCAATTTTAAGTGGCGCATCTTGCTGCTTAAGCCTGTTACTGTTAAAACCCGCTAGAGATAAGGCTTGTAGAGTGTGTTGCGTGCTACCAGGCCCAAGACGAGGCAAATTCTTATAAAAATCTATTAACAGCTGCATTAGTTACCTCGTAGCTGCTTGAGCAAGCTTTTCTAACAATGCTTGCATTTTTTTCAAGATGAGGTTTTCTTTGGGCACTTGGTAATGCCCAAAAATATCTGCTAAGTTTTGGTAAGTTACAATACCCTTACCGTCAGTGTCTTCAGTAATAAGAATCTTCAAGGGAAGCGCCATGCCAATGCCAGGGAATTGTTGCATAAGTTTTGTTCCAACCACAGGATTACCAAAAACAATAACTGTGGTTGCAGGTAGGGAAAGATTCACACCTTTAGCATTTTTGCCATGGTCAAATTCTGCAAAGACCGTAAGTTTATGCTCTTTCAGAAATGCCAACGCCTTTTCACGCACGGTTTCAAAGTCATACTTTGAGGGGACTTGCACATTTTTTGACACAGCACCCGCAAGGCTTGGTGTGCTAACGCACAACACCATTAGAACACACATGCTGCACAAAATAAGAGACGTAAAAGTAAAATTTTTTGGCATATAGACTCCTTAAGATGTTTTTTTTTATGATGCGGAATATATGCAGTTTTGTAAAGAAATTTCCCCACAAAAAAAAAACCCTTTCTCCTAAAGGAAAAAGGGCTAATGTATTATTATTTTGTGAAAGAATGCTAAATTCTTATCACAAGCTTTGCTTATTCAGCGCCAAGTTGAATACGAGTGAAGCGCACAACTTTTACTGTAGTGCCCATTTCTTTGCCACTTTCACGCAAAACATCAGCAATGGTTTTCTTGTCATCACGGATGTAGGCTTGTTCCAGTAAGCATACTTCTTTGTAGTATTTTTTTACAGCGCCTTCGACAATTTTTTCAACGATGTTGGCTGGCTTGCCTTCTTCGGTGGCTTTTTGGCGATATACTTCGCGCTCACGCTCAATGACGTCGTTATCCAAGGTAGAAGGGTCTACGGCTAAAGGATTAGCAGCAGCAATTTGCATGGCAATGTTCTTGGCAAGGGCGTTGCAAGGATCAGTTTTGGCGCAATCGCCTTGTTCGCAAGCAAGCTCTACTAAAACGCCAAGCTTATTGTTAGCATGGATATAGTAACCCACCATGCTACCGGCAGGCACTTCATAACGTGCAAAGGAGCTGAGGGTCATATTTTCGCCAATGATAGCGATTTGATTTTGTAATTCGTCACCAAGCAATGCTTCAAGAGCAGGCACATCGGCGGGGTTTTTATCCAATACAAGCTTGGAAATAGAACCAGCAAAGGCAATGAATTGCTCGCCACGCGCCACAAAGTCTGTTTCGCAGCATACAGAAGCCATGGCAATGGTGTTTCCATCGACAGAGGAGGCTACAGTTACAAGACCTTCAGAAGTAGCACGTCCGACTTTTTTAGCGGCCTTAGCAATACCTTTTTGGCGTAACCAGTCTAAGGATTTTTCTAAATCACCGTCATTTTCTTGCAAAGCTTTTTTGCAGTCCATCATGCCCGCGCCGGTTTTGTCGCGCAGTTCTTTTACCATAGAGGCACTAATATTTGCCATGTTCGTTCTCCTTAAGCTTCTGTAGTATTAGCTTCGGCAGCGGTTTCGGCTACTTCTGCTACTGATTCGCTGGCTTCTTCCATAGGAATGTCAAGCTTAGCAGCGGTTTTCATAAGTTCTGCTTCAGGATTTTTGCCGTCTTTGTTCATGGCATCACCTTCTTGGCAAGCTTCAGAAAAAGCGGTGACAAAAAGCTTAATAGCACGGATGGCATCGTCATTACCGGGAATGATGTAGTCGATAACGTCAGGATCGCAGTTGGTGTCAGTCACAGCCACAATTGGAATACCAAGCTTGCGGCATTCTTTCACGGCAATGTCTTCACGATGCGGATCAATAATGAAAGCGATTTGTGGCAAGCGCTCCATGGTTTTAATACCACCAAGAGCAAGGTTTAACTTGTCAAGCTCGCGTTGTAATTGTAAAATTTCTTTCTTTTGATAACGATTGATGGAACCGTCAGCAAACATAGCTTCCAATTTTTTCAAACGATCAACGCTTTTTTGAATGGTAGCAAAGTTTGTAAGTGTACCGCCCATCCAGCGATAAGTCACGTGATATTGACCTGCACGGCTAGCCTCAGTAGCTACTGCTTCTTGAGCTTGACGCTTGGTACCAATGAAAAGTACCTTGCCGCCTTTAGAAACAACGTCAACCACTTTGTCGTAAGCTGTACGGAAAAGTTTGATGGTTTGTTGTAGGTCAATAATATGAACGCCATTGCGTGCGCCAAAGATGTAGGGACGCATTTTAGGGTTCCAACGACGGGTTTGGTGCCCAAAGTGCACGCCCGTTTCCAGCATTTGCTTCATGCTGACATAAGCCATGGTACTATCCTCCAAGGGTTTTAAACTTCCACACGTAGCCCATCTCCTTACACCCTTTTGTATTTCAAATACTTATGTCTCGCCCAATGCAAAACATAAAAGGGACCCCAAGGAAGCTGCCCGTGTGTGCTTATTTAGGAAGAGGAAAACTAGCAAAAGAACAGTGTATTGGCAAGAGTTTTTTTATTAAAGAAATTTTTATATGGGGGGAAGGAGACCCCTTT
>CAYJHS010000088.1:0-10016 GCA_964369815.1 uncultured Desulfovibrionaceae bacterium | reverse complement strand
GGCGAAATGTACATTAAAAAATAAACTGTTACCGCAATGAAAGTTTTTTGAAGGGGGGCTGGGGGGAAACTTTTGTTCACAAAAGTTTCCCCCCAGAAAAGCTTTACAAAATAGAACAATACAATAAAATTATATATAAACAACAACATGAATGTTGTTGTTTATAGCATTATACTTGTGCAAATTTTTCTAAACGTGCCACGCTTTCTTCCTTGCCAAGCACTGCCATAACTTCCGGCAAGTGCGGCCCGCCCATATAGCCAAGCAAGGCCACACGTAAGGGAGGGCCTACTTGTTTAAACTTGAGCCCTTCAGCGCTCACAAAATCGTTCAAGGTTTTATCAATATTTTCTACGGTAAAGTCCGCCACATCAGCAAAACTTTTGGTCAATTTTGCTATCAAGGCGGCGCTTTCTGCGCTATGTGCTTTTTTCAGCGCATTTTCGTCATAATTAAGGTCTTGCGCTTTAATAAGCAAGGGTTCCAGTGCCTTAGCAAGTTCTACCAAGCTTGTTGCACGTTCCTTAAACATACCTGCCATGACGCTAACGCTTGTTTCTGTCTCTTCGGTAAAACCAAGCTTATGCACAAAGGGCAATACACGTTTTGCTAAATCTTCTTCGGTCAGAGCACGCAAATAGTGAGAGTTGAGCCATTGCAATTTATCTGGATCAAAAGCCGAAGCGGCAGGATTCAGGTTATTGCCGTCAAAGAGCTTGATGAGTTCTTCAAGGCTGAAAATTTCTTGATCTCCGTGTGACCAGCCAAGGCGTACTAAATAATTCACAAGCGCTTCGGGCAAAAGACCGTCTTGTTCATATTCAATGGTAGCACGTGCGCCGTGGCGCTTGGAAAGCTTTTGCCTATCCGGCCCCAAAATCATGGGCACATGTCCAAAGCGTGGTAAGGTATAATGAAGCGCATTATAAATAAGGATTTGGCGAAAGGTGTTGGAAATGTGGTCGTCACCACGCATTACGTGGGTCATTTCCATAAGATGATCATCCACCACCACAGCCATATTGTAGGTGGCCATGCCGTCAGCACGGCGTAACACCATATCATCAAGTTCGTTGACATCCATAACAATGACGCCCTTAACCATGTCATCAAAGCTGATTTTACCTTGCCGTGGTGCTTTGAGGCGTACGCAGTGTCCTTGACCGGGGCCCACATTTTTTTCACGGCAACAGCCATTATAACGGGGCTTTAAGCCCTTAGCACGTGCTTCTTCTCGCATGGCTTCAACGGCATCCGGTGTACATGAGCACCAGTACGCATCGCCACTGGCAAGCAGGGTGTCCACGGCGGCATTGTACAGCTCGGTGCGCTTGGTTTGGTACACAAGCTCTCCGTCCCAATCTAGTCCTAGCCAGCGCATGGAAGCTAAGATGGAGTCGGTATATTCTTGCTTGGAGCGTTCAAGGTCCGTGTCTTCAATGCGCAAAAAAAACTCTCCCCCATAGTGACGAGCCAAAAGCCAACAAAAAAGCGCCGTGCGAGCGCCACCAATATGTAAATGCCCCGTGGGACTTGGGGCAAAACGTGTTTTTATTTTAGACATATTTTCTCCATCATGATAGACAGTTACATTAGGCAACTATTTCAATATTTTTGACTTGTGGTATCATTTTATAGATAGTTTTTTCCACAATGCCTTTTAAGGTACTTCCCGCCTTGGGACATTGTTTACATTTTCCCATCAACCGCAAGACAACAGTACAGTCATCTTTTATTTCTATAAGTTCTATATCTCCGCCATCAGCATGTAAAATGGGGCGGATAAAGCTTAAAGATGCAAGTAGTTCTTTTTCCATATTTTTTCCTTATGCCTATATGGCATGGTGACGTAATAACCAGTGAGTCTCTAACATAGTTTGTACCATTTGAAAACAGGCCTAGTGTCAGTAAATTTTGCTATATTATGGTAGTTATGCCATCCATAGTGTTCACTGAAACAATTAGCACTTGCCATGCTTATCACTTCTCTCCTATACTTGGTACATGATTCAGGAAAAAAACAAGCTCATACAGGATTACTTGCTGGCAAGCAGCTTGCACCTTAGTAAAAAAATGTTTTCTCACTGGCCAAGGCGAGGAAGTACTTTTTTGCAAATACATGCTATGCACTGGAAAAAGCTTGAACTTTTATGGGAGAGTGGCTTTGACGTAAGTGCACTTGTGCCCGCAGAAACATTTATGCTCCATGCTCCTACAAATATTTGTCACAGCATAGATGTGCATATTTTGCGTGCAAAGGCTCTTGATACTATCCCTTTTGCCGATAAAAGTTTTGACTATGTGGCTCTTAACCTTGCGCCAATACACACCGAGAGCGACAGTGACGCAGCAGTGCATACGGAAAAAATTACTCCTGTTTCCTTTCCGCCCTTGCATGCCATGCTCAGTGAGGCTCTGCGAGTGAGCAGCAAGGGTGTTATTGTGCAATGCCTCAACCCTTTTTCTATGGCGGGCCTGCAATATAAATGTCTTAAAAAATCTTTGCCCCCTTTTTTGGCTCAGGCATCTTGGTTTGCTTGGAGAGATGTTTGCAATACCCTGCAAACGCTTACGCAAAATGGCACCATGTACACAAGCTCCATCCTATTAGGGCCTGTGAACACATGGAAGCCAGTGTTGACCGCTGAAAAAATCAATGCCACAATTATAAGAGGTGCCATGGGAGCACTTATGCAAGTGCGCTTAAATCATGCCGAAGGTTTGCCCCTGACCTCCACGCCTTTAAGAGTTGGCCAAGCTTTACAAAGAAAAAAAGTGGGCCCGCTCATAGGCAATGCAGAACGCCTAGAGCGTAACCAGTGCAAGCATCACCCACAAGACGAGTCTCATAAAAACATGTAATAGTTCATGAAACGCTCATCCATCTAGCTATATAAGGAGAAAAGCAGCCATGTCCATCAAAGAGTTTATCATAAAAAGAAAGTTCATTCTTATGGGCGTGTTAGTGGTACTGCTGGGTGCAGGTGAATATTAGGGCAGGACGATGTTGACAAAGGAACCAAGCCCCGAAGAATATGTGGAACAACATAATACTGCTATGACGGCAGCAGACTTTACCACACTTGTAAAGCTTGTGGATTTTCGCACGCTTACAGAAGACATTGCGCAGCACATTCTCAACGCCCCCCCTGTGTCCAAAGTGAGCACCCCTAAGGAAAAAACGGTTTCGGAGCTGGCGCAAAAAATAGAGCAATTTTTTATCAAAAGTATGAAAAATAGCGGTGCTAAAGCCAATCCTAATGCTCAAAAAAAAACCGACCTCGCAGCGCCCTTTATGCCTGTGCCCGATGACCTTGCGCAGCAAATTACAGGCAAATTTTCCTTACGTGGACTGTCCAAACAAGGCGCCATCGTTACTACACAATTTACACATCCGGAACTGGAAGAAAGCGTCCCCCTACACTTTTTGGTCACACAAACGCCAGAATGGAAAATGATACGTCTAATAAACATTTCGGAACTTTTAAAAGAGTATAATGTCCACGAAAAGAAACTCGAAAGAGCTCGGCAAAAAGAATATGATTTGAAAAGAGCTAAGGATAAAAAGCGGATAGAGCAACAATTTAAGCTTGATTCTTGTGTAGCCTTTGTACATCAGCCAAGCGGACAAAAGACCCCACTACTGACTGTGCGCATAAAAGGCTATAATAATGGCCCTTTTACTATCCGCAATATGACCTTTGATACCAAGGTGCGTGTGCACAGCAGCGGCGGCGAGCTTGTGTATAATCATGACATTAACACAGCGGCACAACTACGTGTGGGAGTAACGCTTGAAGATTCTTATACTTTGGACATTGACAAGGACGAAAAAGAAGTAGCTGTCCTTTTAAAAGCTCCCAAAGTAACGTGCACCGCTCATGTGCAATATATGACCCTTGATAATGGGCAAATACTTTTTCTTGCCGAAGAAACCGGCACCCTTAAAAATCCTGCTTCTAAGAATGCACCTCAAAAGACCCCCACTCAGCCGGTAGAAGCTAAACCCGAACAAACAAAACCTGCCGACAATCCCCCTTCCTCTACTCCGGCGGCTCCACAAGTGCAAGGCGCCCCAAATACTGCGCCCGCACCAGCTATATCCAAAGCGCATGAAGGGGCATTACATTAATTGTGAAAAAAATATAAAAGTACACCAAAATGCCCTTTTCAACGTCACTGCTTTATAGTATGTTACAGTCTTACACTAAAGCGGTACTTAAATAAAATTAAGCTATGCACCGTAGAGGAAAATTGCAGGGTGCACGCCCACTGGAGAAAAGAAAATGTCACAAATAAGTAGATCTACACACCTTTCTGTACATGTACATAAGGACGACGCCGCCATGGCTGAGCGTGCTTCCCATATTTTTGCCGCACTATGTGAAGAGGCTATCCACGAGAGAGGAATCTTTAATGTGGCTCTTTCCGGCGGACACACGCCTATACCTTTTTTCCAATTACTAAGCGGGCCCGACTGGGCAGAACGTCTCCCTTGGGATAAAATTGCTATTTATTGGGTGGATGAACGCTGTGTTGGCCCAGATCACCCCAATAGCAACTATGGCATGACACGGCGGGAGCTTTTATCCCATGTGCAAGCCACCCACTATTATCGTATGCGTGGCGAAAGTGACCCAGTGCAAGCGGCGCTCAATTATGAAAATATGCTCCGTGAACACTTTAAGACTCCTACCGAAGTGCCCCGCTTTGACTTTATTTTGCTTGGCATGGGAGAAGACGGACACACTGGCTCCATCTTCCCCGGCTCCCCTGCCCTTAGAGAGAAAAAACGCCTGTGCATTGATCAATATGTGCCTGAACGTAAAGCCGACCGTATTACCCTCACCCTCCCTGTGCTGAATAATACCCGCTGCTGCATGTTCCTTGTATCCGGAAAAGAAAAACATGAAGCCTTGCAAAAATCTCTAGACCTACTGGCTCCTCTCACCCTGCCTGCGCAAATGGTACGCCCCACCTTTGGCGATCTTATTTGGATTGTAGATGAGGACGCGGCACTAGGGTAACAGAACATTTATGTCCACTTTTTCCTAAAAGCACCAAGAAGTAAGCATCCACTAAGAAATTAATATGAGCAAAAGAATAGAAGAAGCCTTTGTCTTTAAGAAAGCCGGTGCCAACTGCGCTCAGGCGGTTGCTTGTGCTTTTTGTGAAGAATACGGCATAAAAAAAGATGATATGGCGCGCATTTGTGCGCCACTTGGGGGCGGTATGGGCGCCGGAGAAGTGTGCGGTGCCATATCCGGTGCTATACTTATTGTGGGGCTAAAGCATGCCGATCACGCCATAGATGACTCCAACGCCAAGAAGGCTTGCAGACAAAAAACCAGCGACCTTATGCAGCGTTTTCAGCAAGAATTTGGGCATGTACGTTGCATTGATTTGCTCGGCTATGACGTAAATACCCTCAAAGGTTTTGCAGCAGCCAAACATCTATTCAATACAAAATGCAAACATATTATCCAGCGTACTCTCGAAATCCTAGAAGAAGATACCTTTTAAGCAAACACACTGAATAATTTTCTTTAAGCAATCCCCTAAAGAACATTTTACCATAAAAAAAAGGACTTTCGATTTCTCAAAAGTCCTTGTCATTTTTATGGCGAAGCGGAAGGGACTTGAACCCTCGCCCTCCGGCGTGACAGGCCGGCGTTATAACCAACTTAACTACCGCTCCAATTCCGTTAGGAGATGTATATATAGCAAAGGCAACGGGCCTTGGCAAGTATTTTTTGCACAAAAAAATATTATTTCATATTTTTTACAATATCAAGCTAAAATCATTCAAAAAAAATCAGACTAACAAGCTCAATATGTAGATTTGTAGTCTACTGTGCGCTAAAAAGATAGAGGTGCATCCATACAATTACGATGCCTGCCCCCACAACGGTGATTAAAAAACGAGCTACCTGCATAGTAAAAACAATAGTGCAAGCCACTTTTGGCGTAAACACACCAAGTGCCGTTGGCAAGTTACGGCGCAATGTACGGATGGGATTGCCCACAGCACTCGCCACAAGCATAGCAAGTAAAATCTGGGCACTATTTACAAGGCCTTCGGTATGTAAATGCGCCGATACCGCCGCCGACTGCACAAGCCCACCAATTTGTGCAATAATAATAGAGACAAGTTCCGCTGGAAAATAACGTGCTACCTGTACAGGGATATGTTGCTCCCAAAAGTTAAAAGCACCGCTTTTTAGCAACCACTCCATACCAAGCATCAAAGGTATGGTTATATACGCCATGCGAAATAACAGGGTCAAAGCTCGCATAAATCCAAGAGCAATGGCCTCCTTCCATGGCAATAATTTTTTATGCTTTCCAGTTGTATCGGCACGCCAGTCATCTTGACATACCGTACGACATTTATAGCGATTGATGCTAAACGCTATAACAATGACCAAAAAGCCCCCCAGCATTTGTACCACAAAATACAGCGCCCCCGGCAAGCCAATCAAAGCCACCACAGGATATAGAACCCGCATAGAATGTGAAAAATGCGCAAGGTAACTGTTGGCCATGCCGCCAGTTATCAAGGCCGCTGTGGAAATTTGTCCTTGTTCATGACTGCTCACCAAAAGAGCGTTGGCGCTGGCATTGGAATACAGAGCCACCGGCATACTCACGCCTATTACTTGTGGTAAACGTGCCGCCCGAGTGATGCTGCGCAAGAATGCTCCTAAAAAAAGGTGCCATGAGCGAGCTTCCATAAGGCCCGCTAAAAAAGCTGCTACGCCCACCATGAGAAATAGGCGAGTAAAGCTTTTTATTTTTTTAAGTACCTTATCAAAGGCACTCTCTTCAGTGGTTTTTTGCACAGGATTTTGCGTGTTTTTTTGTGCGGGGGTATTTACAACATTTGTGTCCTGACCTTGATCAAGCACTCTGACATCCTGCATGCTCTTGGTTGTGCTTTCCTGACCCCTTTTTACTTTTTGACCTATGGGCATAGTGATAATTAAATAGCCAGAAAGCACAAGCGCAAAACAAAACACAGCTAGCTTGAACGGTGATTGCCAAGGATAGCTCTTTTTGTGTGCTCTTGTAGCACCCTGTTTTTTTTGATCAATATGCTTCATACATAATATGTTATCATCGCAAAAACACTATTTCGCGTGAGAGCCAAGGATTTTTCCATGCAAAATATCATCATAACTCTCTTGAGTATGCTGGATAAAAATATTTTGAATAGCCGCATTATGCCCCATACCCTGCAAAAGTACCTCCACCGCAAAGCCATTTTTTCCCAAAATATTCTTCCAGGAGTCTGCTTCTGAGCCGGCCATGTCATTTTTAGCGTGATCACCGGCCACAATCATAAAGGGCAACAGCCATACTTTTTTGATTTTTTGTTCCTTAAGCTTAGGAAGAAGGCGCATAAAAGGCAGTGCACCTTCTACATTAGCCAACCAAATGCGAGAATCCCGCCTTTGCATTTCGTCATTGACCGCCTTTAGGATAATATCACCGGTACCACGATTGTTTCCATGCCCCATAAAAATAACAGCATCATGGGCGGTACGTTCTTTAGGTATGCCAGATATCACCGCATCCACAGTTTTTGTGAGATCGCTTTCCGACATGAGAAGCGCATGTCCAAAAAACACTGAGTCAAAACGCTTGGGATGCCTTTCCATAGCACGCGCGATAAGGCGATTTATCTTCATATATTCTTCTGAAGGAGTGACGTGCAGGGACTGGATTTCAATATTTTTATAGCCTTTGCTGGCAGCAGCATCTAAGGCTGCGTCAATGGAGTATACAGGCTTTCCAGCCTTTTCAAGTTTACGGCGTATCATATTGGAAGAAAAAACCATCATGGTTTCAATGCCGCGCATTTTATAGGCATTTTCAATAGCTTGAAGAGATTTTTGCCCGTCAGGGTCAGAGGTTCCAAAGGCAAGCAAGATGGTCACATCAGCCTTAGGCTTGGTGCTTTGTGCGGCTTGGGCCACAACGACATGCGTCCAAAAAATAAGACATGCCAAAAGAAGAAGTATTCTTTGCATAATAGAATCCTTTACCCAATTCCACGTGGGTGTCGGTTATGTATAACAGGCTGGTTTACCGGCTCAAGTCTCATTCTCCTCCATCCCTTCTCATGCCAAGATGCACAATGGTATTGATGGATTTGTCTTCTTTCACGGTTGCGGGTCAGCTTTTTTACTTCCCAATTATTCCCTGACTAGGGCACCTGTTATGAGATTGTTGTTAGAGCTCTCTGGGGAGAGACTTTAAATGCGACAATTCCTATTGCAAAACAAAACATCTTGCCGCAACAAAAACTTGTGTATGCGTTGATACATGTGCACACATAACAAAAAAAGCCCGATAACTCAATGTCATTATCGGGCTTTTCATTATTTTTATGGCGGAGCGGAAGGGACTCGAACCCTCGGCCTCCGGCGTGACAGGCCGGCGTTATAACCGTCTTAACTACCGCTCCATATCCTCAATCCACACGACGTGGTGGGCAGTACAGGACTTGAACCTGTGGCCCCCGCCGTGTGAAGGCGGTGCTCTACCAGCTGAGCTAACTGCCCTCAAGGAAATATGCTTTTAAGGTAAAGTGCCCCTTTCTGTCAACTGCTTTTTTTGAGGAAGGGGATTTTTTTTATAGCGACTATTCTACACCTGACAAAGCCTTGATCACTTTACAAATCTTATTCCCCGCTAATCCAGTAACTATAAGAGCCGTCATCAAGCCAGCCATCTTTGATATTTGTGAAGCCGGCATTTTTAAAAAATTGCTGATACTCTGCGCGGGTTCTTCGCCAGCCCCAAAACTGTTGCCGACGCAAACTAGAAAGATGCAGTACCGCACGTAGGCCAATCTTAAAGGCATTGACCAGACTCCCCATGAAAGAATCTTCTTCAAGCAACGAACCAGAAATACACACTATTTTGCCGTGTGGCATAAGTTGGGCTTTCAGTTCTCGTAAAGTGAGTGCCAATTTTCTATTACTAAAGCCATGATCCACGGCGGAAAGACAGATAACATCATATTGAGTATGCGGCGGTAGGCACACGGCAGGTGCACCAATATAGATTTGCTCAGAAGGGATAATTTCCCTTAACCAGCGCAAGCCTGCGGTATTAGGACTATTAATGTGTAGTTCTATGTGCGGTACAACCTCTAGTAGCACTTTTTCCATATAGCCTACGCCATGTGCTACAGAAAGAATCCTTGGACTCTGCTTAGGCGTATCTGACTTTTCAACATCAGGTTGAGCAGCAGAGCCAGCGGCATTGTGCGCTATGAACGCTTCTTGTTGTATGGTAATTTGCTCAGCCAACCAATGAGCATCTTTACTTTTTCCATCTCGCCAATACTGAGGTAAAGACTCCCACGAATGCAAACGACGAAACAACTCCTCAAAAAAAGAGGCATAAAATTCATTGCTAGCCAAACGTAAAAAGGACACATGCGCAGAGACTGGAAAAGGGACACCTTGCCAGCTTGACTGATAAAATCTACGCATATGCTCTCCTTCTAGATGGCGCTAAGGTGTGCTCCCACCCCAATTTTGACACCTTTTGGGGGAAACTTTTTGCGGCACAGCAAAGCTGCGCCTACTCTTAATTTTCGGGTGCATCAAAGTATTGCTGCACCTTTCCCCCTTCAAGCTGCGTTGCGGCAAAATATACTTTCAAAGATAGGATGCTATCGCATTGAAAGTTTTTTGAAGGGGGTCTGGGGGAAACTTTTGTTCACAAAAGTTTCTGCCTACAACGAAATACGAAAATTAATCGCTTAACGGCACAGCAAAGCTGCGCCTACTCTTAATTTTCGGGTGCATCAAAGTATTGCTGCACCTTTCCCCCTTCAAGCTGCGTTGCGGCAAAATATACTTTCAAAGATAGGATGCTATCGCATTGAAAGTTTTTTGAAGGGGGTCTGGGGGAAACTTTTGTTCACAAAAGTTTCTGCCTACAACGAAATACGAAAATTAATCGCTTAACGGCACAGCAAAGCTGCGCCTACTCTTAAT
>CAYJHS010000087.1:0-10023 GCA_964369815.1 uncultured Desulfovibrionaceae bacterium | reverse complement strand
CTGCACAATCTGCTGGAGCTCGCGAGGTATACCTTATTGAAGAGCCCATGGCAGCAGCCATTGGTGCAAACTTACCCATCAAAGAACCTACTTCCAATATGGTGGTAGACATTGGTGGCGGCACTACAGAGGTAGCCATAATTTCACTTTCCGGCATTGTATACTCCCGCTCTGTGCGGGTGGGTGGGGACAAAATGGACGAATCCATTATGACCCATGTACGCCGTAAGTACAGCATGCTCATTGGCGAAGCATCAGCTGAGGAAATTAAAATGAAGGTTGCTTCAGCCTATCCTATGGATCCCGAAGAACAAATTGAAGTGAAAGGCCGTGACCTTGTCACCGGTATTCCACAAAATATTATCATCACCTCCGAAGAAGTTCGCAAAGCCATTGCCGAACAAGTGGAAGGCATTGTCCAAGCTGTACGTATGGCTCTTGAACAAACCCCGCCCGAACTGGCAGCGGACATTGTAGATAGAGGCATTGTACTCACTGGCGGCGGCGCTCTTTTGCGTGGCCTTGACCAACTCTTGCGTGATGAAACCTCTTTGCCCATTACTGTGGTGGAAGACCCTCTCTCTACGGTAGTTATGGGTACTGGTAGAGCGCTCGACAGCTTACATGTTCTTAAAGAAGTCTGCATAGATTAATTTTGATACTTTGGGGAACTTATAGGAAACGCTGATTTAATAGAATTTTCGTTCTCTAACAAGGAAGACAAATTTCGCTAGGGGTGCATAGTATATAGACATACATGCAGTTTTAGCAAGATGAGTCTGACGCTGTTAGGGGGCGAAAAGGTATTTAATCAGCGTTTCCTATAGTCTTTTACTACGGAAAAATGCACTGTAAATTCCCTTTGTTTTAAATACAGCCTTTTGGCATTATGTGAAACAATCAATTTGAAACAGCCCATCTAAAAGTGTCGCCGACACTCTTTTTAAAGGCTGTAAAAGGTCGGCAATCTCGTGACTCCTAGACGCTACATTGTTATCTCTATTGTCATGCTTTTTCTCTTTCTTGGCATGCACACATGGAACCAACGTACTGGTATCCTAGATAAAGTAGCAAC
This sequence comes from uncultured Desulfovibrionaceae bacterium, assembly GCA_964369815.1. Classification (GTDB taxonomy): domain Bacteria; phylum Desulfobacterota; class Desulfovibrionia; order Desulfovibrionales; family Desulfovibrionaceae; genus CAYJAD01. The sequence goes on along the minus strand of CAYJHS010000087.1, from coordinate 8,948 downwards.
ATTCATTGGCCTTGAGCTTGTGGGCAGTGTCTTAAAGCCCATGCTTGCCATTCATGAAACCTATTCTGACATATGGGACAATTACATTGACCTTGTGGGCGTGCGTGAAGAAAATGAACGCCTTAAAGCCGACCTTATTTCTATCCGTTCACAACTCATCGCCGCTGACGAAGCCAGAGCCGAGGTGCGCCGCTTGCGAGCACTTTTGTCCTTACCCATGGACAGAAGCTGGCAGCCCATTGGCGCACGTATTCTTGCCGGACGCATGGGGACAAATTCCGTACGGGAAACTGTCATCTTACGCCGCGGCTACGTCACTGGAGGCATGCCCGGCATTCCGATCATGACAAATCTTGGACTCGGGGGGCGTATCCTGCGAGCCTCAGCCCACACCTCCACAGCACTCTTGCTTACAGACCCTGGCAGTCGCATTGCTGTGCTGAGTCAAAAAACCCGCACTGCAGGCATACTTACCGGACGAGGTGGCCGCAATCCACTGGAAATGCGTTTTGTAGAACACGATGCTAAGATTGAGGAAGGTGAAATCCTTGTTACCTCAGGCCTTGACGGCATCTACCCCAAGGGGCTTTCGGTGGCGCGCATTACCAAGGTGTCTATGTATGGTTACTCCCCCTTTAAGACCGTGCATGCCTCACCGCTCGTAGATGCAGCACACCTTGAGGAAGTGCTCCTACTCGAACCTACTGGCCTTGAACCTCTCCCAGAAGTTCCTGCAGCAGACTTTATAGGCCCGCCCACTAAGGAGCAAATCGACCTCATTAATGAGCAACACAAAAGAGACTCAGCACAAGCTGATGATAACCCAAAAGCTAAGGTGGCGCCTGCACCGATTTTAGAATCTTTGCCAAGACTCAAAAATAACAAACCCGTACACGGTGGCCTTTCTGTGCCTGAACAAAGGTGATAGGATGAATATTCGTGTTTGCATCTGGTGGTTCTTTTTCTTCTGTATTGCATTTATATTTCAAGCGCTTATACCATCACTAGACGCTTTAGTTATTGGCCTTATCCTTGTTTTACAAGAGAAACGCTATAAAGACTTGCTTTGGCTTGTGCCGCTGCTTATCTTAATCCAAGAAGGCATTGGTTCACGTGATTTTGGGGGTATGCTCCTTTGGTATTTAATGGTTGTACTCATATTTGTCATAGGACGATGGCTATTTGAGGTGCAAAACGTGCTTTTCGTTTTGCTCATGTCCGCTTGCCTTGGGGGAGCGCATTTTGTCTTGGTGTACTTGCTTGCCCCACTACAAAACTTACCTGTAAATATGGACATGCTTATTGAAGAAAGTATATATCAAGCCCTATTTGTGCCTTTGGCATGGTGGTTTGCAAATATAACCCGCAAATGGACGAAAATTCATGTCGATGCAGTATAACTTTTCCCAAAAAAGACCAAGTAAGCTACAAAAATGGCTGCAAATTCCCGTGGAAAATGATGAATATCATCCACCCAAAATGGGGGTCTTATTGTTGCAGGTGTTAGTGGGCCTACTCTTTCTTGTTTTTGTAGTACGTTTTTGGTATTTACAAGTAAACAAAGGAGAATCCTACGCAAAATTAGCACAGCTAAACCGCATGCGTGAAGAACGTATCCTTGCTCCTCGTGGGCTTATCCTTGACAGCGAAGGAAAAGTTCTTGCTGACAACATTGTTGCCTATGGCATTAGTATTGTAAGAGAAGACAGCCCTGATATTCCCGCCACCTTGGCACAGGTTAGCGCGTGGACTGGTATCAACCATGATGAACTCATTGCCAAATACCGCAAAGATGTGCGTAAAGTACAATCCTTTGAGCCCATGCTCCTTGTATCGGACTTAAATGTACACCTTGTCACCAAAATTGAAGCAGAACTCATTAACTGGCCAGGACTTGAAATTGTTACCCAGGCCAAACGTACCTATCCACAACGAGATATTTATGCACATATTTTAGCATATTTTGATGAAGCCAATGAAAAAGAAATGGAGAGCAATAAAAAGCTTCATATGGGTGACTTGGTGGGCAAACAAGGCTTAGAATATACTCTTGATGAGCAATTACGTGGCGTAAAAGGCTTATATCAACGGGAAGTAGACGTACTTGGGCGCTCTTTGAGCAAAAAACTTATGCAAGAGCCCCACGGCGGAAAAATTATTCGTCTAGCTATTGATACTAAACTGCAAAATGCTGCTTGGGAAGCCATTGGAGAACACACCGGCAGTGTGGTGGTTATGGATCCTGACAGTGGAAAATTGCTTGCCCTCGTAACAAAACCTGCCTATGACAACAATCTTTTTACCGAAGGTATTTCCCATAAAGATTGGAATATATTGCGTGAAAACCCCAAACACCCACTACAAAATCGTGCTGTACAATCGGTCTACCCGCCGGCCTCAGTGTGGAAACTTGTTATGACGGGGCTTTTTCTTGAACACGGCATACACCCAAGTGAAACCGTCACTTGCGCCGGTTCCGTGCGCCTTGGCAATCGAAATTTCCGCTGTTGGCATGCAGGTCACGGTGCCATGAACATGACGTCAGCCCTAGTAAACTCCTGTGATATTTATTATTACATTATGGGCTCTCGAGTGGGCATTGACAAAATAGCAAAATATGCCAAGGCCTCTGGCTTTGGAAATATTACCGGCATTGGCCTACCCCATGAAAAAGCAGGACTTGTACCTTCTCGTGAGTGGAAACAAGAACGCTATGGCGCAGGTTGGCTCAAAGGAGAAACCTACAATATTTCCATTGGGCAGGGCTATACTCTTGTCACCCCCTTACAGGTGGCAACCTATGTATCCGCCTTACTAAATGGTGGCAAATTACTAGTGCCTCAAGTGGTAGATATGGGCGCCCCCATTGTAAAAGGAACAATTCCTGGCACCGCCAAACACCATGCCTTCATTATCGACAGCATGAAAAAAACTGCAGAATACGGCACGGCTCGAGTCATTTCTCGTAAAGATGCCCTCATGGGGGGCAAAACCGGTACAGCGCAAGTGGTGAAGCTACGCATGCGAGGCGGCAGACGTTTACGCAACGAAGAAATAGATTATTTTCAACGTGACCATGCGTGGATAGCCACCTTTGGAGCTAAGGACACACAACGTTACGTGGTTATTGTTATGCTGGAGCATGCCGGCGGAGGCTCAAAAATGGCTGGCCCTGTGGCCAAAAAAATGTATGACGCTATTTTTGGCCCACAAATTGTTATGCCTGCTCAAAAAAAGAACGATAATAACGCTAACGGCACCTTTGAAGATAATGAAAATGGATAAGGTACACATATAATGGGTTTTGATCGCCGCCTTTTAGCCTATATAAATTGGGAGCTTATAGCCTGTTTCACGGCGCTCTTTATTGTAGGCGTGGGGAACTTATATTCCGCTTCTGGCATGCGTTTGGAAGAAGGGGTGACCTTTTCATCCTTTTATCAGCGCCAACTCATTTGGGGGGGCCTTGGTTTTATAGCCATGCTGTGCGCCATGACATTTGATTACAGGCAGTTGCGCAACCTTGCATGGCCTTTTTTTCTACTCGTCATTGTGCTACTTGTTTTGGTCCATGTGGCAGGTGTGACAGTATATGGAGCTAAGCGTTGGTTATCGCTTGGTTTTATGAATTTACAACCCAGCGAACTTGCAAAACTTGCCGTGCTCATCATGGGAGCGCACGTGCTTTCACGTTCGGCTGACAGCCTCGGTTGGATAAAATTTTTCCAAGCATTACTGGTAGGTATAGTACCTTGCTCCCTTATTATTACCCAACCAGACTTAGGCACCAGTATAAATGTTTTGCTTTTACTTGGAGGTATGATACTTTTTCATGGCATCAAGGGCAACGTGTTTAAAGTGTGCCTTGGATTATTGCCTTTTATCATGGCTTTCATGTGGTTTGTGGGCATGGAGGACTATCAAAGGCAAAGGGTATTGACCTTTTTAAGCCCTGGTGATGACCCACGTGGTGCCGGTTATCATATTATGCAATCTCAAATTGCTATTGGTTCCGGTCAATTATGGGGTAAAGGCTTTTTTGAAGGCACACAAAGCCAATTACGCTTTGTGCCGGAAAGACACTCTGATTTTGTTATTGCAGTTTTTGGCGAAGAGTGGGGATTTGTAGGCTGCGTTGCCATAATCTCACTATATTGTCTTTTTTTATTGGCAATATTTTCCACAGTCATCAAAGCTAAAGACCGCTTTGGTTCCATGCTCTGCGTGGGTGTATTTTTCTACTTTTTCTGGCAAATAGTCATCAATATTGGGATGGTTATTGGCCTTATGCCTGTGGTTGGTATACCATTGCCATTTATGAGTTACGGTGGATCTTCCATGCTAGTAAACTGCCTACTGCTTGGCATAGTGCTCAATGTTTCCATGCGCCGCTTTATGTTTAAACAATAGCGCATGATGCACATAAAAACATATATTACACAATGATAGTTAAAACTTAACGAAAGGATGGACAAAGTGAGTAAGGACGAAATTAATGCTTTTTTGGGAGCAGGAACAGTATACGAAGGTAAGCTTTCCTTCAAGGGTTCTGTGCGTATCGACGGAGTTTTTACCGGACAAATCAATAGCGAAGGAACCCTTATTGTAGGGAAAGACGCTCTCATAACCGGTGAAGTGCGGGTGGGAGAGCTCATGCTCACCGGAAAAATTGTAGGCGACGTATATTGCACCGGCGTAGTCATGGTATATAAAGGTGGCAATGCTGAAGGCGTAGTCAACACCCCTTCCCTCGTTATGGAAGAAGGTGGGCGTATACAAGGTCAGATAAATATGCAAGGTCATACTGAATCCGTAAAAAAATAACGCCCAAAACATACTATGTTTACACCTTTAGTATAAAATTATAAATAGTTATCCATAAACACAAAAACCTTATTATGCTTTGACAGATAAGCAATGATATGCTAGGTTATGTAGGCTTTGTAATTAATTTCACATTCACACTTTAAGGTAGGAGGGAACAATGCTTGATTTAAACATCACCATACTCATTCAAATGGTGAACTTCTTCATTGCTCTCTATGTGCTAAACTCCTTGCTCATTAGGCCCATTCGCGCCATCTTGCAGGAACGCCGTGACAAAGTTAACGGTCTGACCGGAGATGCCGAAGCCTTTGAACGTGAGGCGCAAGAACGCCTTGCAGCCTATGAAGCAGAGCTTATGCGCGCAAGAAATGAAGGCACAAGTCTGCGTGATGAAGCAAGACTTGACGCAACAAAAACACAGCAGGAAATTGTAAAATCCGCCACAGCCAAAGCGCAAGAAGAACTTGCTAAAGTTCAAGAAGAACTGCGCCTTGAAGCCGAGGCAACTCTTGCTGCACTGAGAAAGCAAGTGAGCTCCTTGGCTGATCAATTAGCCACAAAGGTTATGAATTAGCTTACTGCTGGTGGCCGGATACCAACACGGTTTACTGTTTTGGTATATTCTTTTTCCCATTGATTTCAAAAGTTAAGGAGGTAGACCTTGAGCAAAAAATCATGTGTTGGATTGTTTCTCGCTTTAGCCATGGTGGTGCTTTTGGAAAGTCCAGCTTTGGCTGCCGATGGAGAACTTCCTTGGGGCAACTTTGCATGGCGTATGCTTAACATTGTCATTTTTGTCGGTGTGTTATACAAACTCATGGGCAAAAAAGCTAAAGCTTTCTTTAGTGGACGCAAAGCTGACATTACAAAAGAGCTAAAAGACTTGCAGACACGTCGTGAAGAAGCCAAGAAAAAACTACTTGAACTAGAAACATCCATTGGCAATCTTGAAGAAGAACGTAAAGCCATTTTGGAAGAAAGTAAGGTTCAGGCAGAAGCTAGCAAAAAAGCTATTCTTGAAGAAGCTGAACGCCAAGCTGAGCAAATTCTTGCTACAGCCAAACGTACTGCAGAAAGCGAAGGTCGTACCATCCTAGCCGACGTTCGTGCTGCCATAGCAGACGAAATCATAGCTGCTACCGAAAAGACCTTGGAAAGCAAGCTTGATAATGCTCAACATGGCAAACTCATTACCAATTCCTTAACAAAGGTGGTGCTGAATTGACCGACACCGTCATAGCTCGCAGATACGCCAATGCACTCTTTAGCATTGGAAAACAGTCTGGACTCGAAGATCTTGAAAAATATGGTGAAAACCTCGCTAACCTTGAGGCATGCGTGGTGAATACACCTGTACTAGACAAGGTTTTTAAAAGTCCTGTTGTCACGGTGCAGGAGAAGAAAAGCGTCATTAAAAAAGTGCTCTCCGAAATGGGCGCTGATACAATGTTGACCAATTTCTGCCTTTTGCTCGCCGATAAAAATCGACTCTCAACCTTAAAAGATATTTCTAATATTTATGGGGAATTGCTTGACAAAGAGAAGGGAATACTTCGTGGAACTTTAGTCACAGCCATTTCTTTAGATACAAAAAAGAAAAATGCCATTAAAAAACAACTGGAAGAAAAAGCTGGCAAGAACATCTACTTAGACTTTAGTGTGGATAAATCCATACTTGGCGGTGTAGTGCTTCATGTTGGTGACCGTGTTTTGGACGCGTCTTTGCGTGCACAACTCGCTGTCCTTCGCAAGACAATAAAGAGGGGTGAATAGCACATGCAGATCAAAGCTGAAGAAATTAGCAAGATCATTGGGGAACAAATCCAAAATTATGAACAACGTGTAGAAATGAGCGAAACAGGTACTGTACTCTACGTGGGTGACGGTATTGCTCGTGTATACGGTGTTCAAAATGCTATGGCCATGGAACTCTTAGAGTTTCCGGGTGGCCTTATGGGCATGGTTTTGAACCTTGAGGAAGAAAATGTGGGTGTGGCACTACTTGGTTCTGACACCGAAATCAAAGAAGGTGACCCTGTAAAGCGTACAGGCAAAATCTTCTCCGTGCCCGTGGGTGACGCTGTTATGGGGCGTGTATTAAACCCACTTGGTGAACCTTTAGACGGCCTTGGCCCAGTGGAAGCTTCTGACGTGCGTCCAGTGGAGCTCAAAGCCCCTGGTATCATTGCACGTAAATCCGTTCATGAGCCCATGCCTACGGGTATTAAGGCCATTGACGGCATGACTCCTGTAGGTCGTGGTCAACGTGAACTTGTCATTGGTGACCGTCAAACAGGCAAAACCGCCGTATGTATTGACGCCATCTTGGCACAAAAAGAAACAGATATTCACTGCTTCTATGTGGCTATTGGACAAAAGAAATCCACCGTGGCCTTGGTAGCAGACACCTTGCGCAAATACGGCGCTATGGAATATACCACCATTATTTCTGCCACCGCTTCTGAGCCAGCCCCCTTGCAGTTCATTGCTGCTTATACAGGCTGCACCATGGCAGAATTTTATCGTGACAACGGCAAGCATGCACTCATCATTTATGATGACCTTTCAAAGCAAGCCGTAGCTTATCGCCAAATGTCTCTCTTGCTCCGTCGTCCTCCAGGACGTGAAGCCTATCCTGGTGACGTTTTCTACTTGCACTCTCGTTTGCTTGAGCGTGCTGCAAAGGTAAATGATGAGCTTGGCGCAGGTTCTTTAACCGCTTTGCCTATCATTGAAACCCAAGCAGGTGACGTATCGGCCTACATTCCTACCAACGTAATTTCCATTACGGACGGTCAGGTATATCTTGAGCCAAACCTCTTTAACGCAGGCATTCGTCCTGCTATTAACGTAGGTCTTTCTGTATCTCGCGTGGGCGGGGCAGCGCAAATTAAAGCCATGAAACAAGTGGCCGGTACCATGCGTCTTGACCTAGCTCAATATCGTGAATTGGCAGCCTTTGCGCAATTTGGTTCTGACCTTGACGCCGCCACCAAGGCCAAGCTTGACCGTGGTGCTCGTCTTGTGGAGCTATTAAAACAACCTCAATATGTGCCCATGCCTGCTGAAGAGCAAGTAGCCTCCATGTATGCCGCAACTCGTGGTTATATGGATGATGTGGCTGTGGAAGATATTCGCCGCTTTGAAACGGAATTACTGGTGTATTTACGTGAAGTAAAGAAAGATGCTCTTGCTGCCATTAAGGAAAAGCAAGCCATCGATGCCAGTGTAGAAGAGGTGTTAAAATCTGCCATTGAGGCGTTCAAGCAAGGCTTCCAGGCTTAAGGCCCAGGAGGTAAATATGGCTTCATTAAAAGACGTAAAAATGAAAATTGGCGGCGTCGCCAAAACCAAGCAAATCACCAAGGCCATGAACATGGTTTCTTCGGCGAAGTTGCGTGGTGCCCAATCTCGCATTGAGCGTTTTCGTCCCTATGCGGAAAAGTTCCAAGGCCTTTTGGCCGACCTTTCCCAAAAGGCAGAAGACAGCGCCCATGCCCTACTGGAAGTTCACGCTGAGAAAAAAGCCTGCACTATCATTTTGATAACCTCTGACAGAGGACTTTGCGGCAGCTTTAACGGCAACTTGATTTCGCAAGCCTTAAAACTTGCGGCTCAAAAGTCCAGCGAAGGCATGGAAGTAAAGTTCATCTGCATGGGAAAAAAAGGGCGAGACGCCATTGCCAAAACCAATTATGAAACTGTTTTATCCTATGGGGATAGAATGGGTAGCATAGATTTTGTTTTGGCAGGAAAAATTGGCAACGAGGTTATTCACAGTTATGAAACCTACAACACCGATGAAGTACATCTCATCTTTGGTGAGTTTCATTCCTTGGCCAAACAAGTACCTGTGACGCAAGCCCTATTGCCTATTGTAAGCCTTGAGGCTGACGCAAAAGCCGATGAGGATACAGCAAAAGGCTTAAGCCCCAACCAACAATACCTGTATGAACCTGAAGAGAAAAGGCTTTTGGCTGAACTTCTCCCAAGTTACGTACGAGTACAAGTGTACCGCGGGCTTTTAGATACTTCAGCAAGTGAACATGCAGCACGTTTGGCTGCTATGGACAACGCCACACGTAACTGTGACGAAATTACTCGCTTGTTGACCCTTTTAT
>CAYJHS010000086.1:0-10071 GCA_964369815.1 uncultured Desulfovibrionaceae bacterium | reverse complement strand
ACCGGTGACCTCATCCTTACCAAGGATGCACTCTACCGACTGAGCTACAAGAGCGTCTCAACGACATTGCTTTTATGTGATATGGAACAAGACGTCAAGAAAAATTTCGCATATTTTTCTAAAAGTCAAAAAAAACTTCATTGCAAGGCTTGCGGGACTAGTGTAGTATTGAATCATTGGTAATGATTATAGTTAACAAGAGTAGACAGCTATGATACGAAACAACAATTTTCGCCCAAAGATTTTTTTGAGGAACAAGTTTTTTGTCTTGCCCCTCAGTCATAAAGGAATTGCAAGCACAGCGTCCTATCTTTTTTTAGGTGCAGTCTTTTGCCTCCTGCTCTCGGCCTGCGGCGTCAAGAGTGTTGGGGATGATGTTACGCCGCACACACCAAGCGGTTTGCGCTCCAGCGCATACAGTCCCACCGATGCCCGCTATCCCGTAACTGGCAATAGAATTGAAGCAAGGCTCTATATGCTCAACCACCCAACCGCGGTCATGGCACGCCAAAATTATGTACAAGCAAGCATACGTGAACAATATAACAGGGCTCATGGGCTACCATCAACGCCCGCAAACGCCCCCTTTGGTAATTCCATAAACCATCAGGCACTAGACCCCATGGGTTTTACCACGGAGTCTCCTGTACAATCTAACACTGTAAGTCCTTTTAGGTAAGCCTATGGATCCCATTAGCCATGCAGCCACCGGTGCCCTGTGCGCTTTAGCCATCCCAAAACACCTACGTCCTTCGTCACGTTTTTTTATTCCTCTTGCGGCGGCCGTGGGTTTACTTCCCGATGCCGATGTGATTTTTACCCATCAACCTATTGATTTTTTACTCCTTCATCGAGGTATCAGCCACGCTCTCATTGCTGTGCCACTGCTGGCCTTTTTGGCGGCGCTCATAGCACTTCCCCTGTGGATACGCATAACAAGAGCCCACGCACGTATTGAAGGAGGGCACATTGCACGTACCATTTGGCCTTTATGGAAAGTGACGCTCTTTTTTAGTATTATCCTGCTTACACACCTATGGCTTGATTGTGTAACTACGTATGGCACCATGATTTTTCTGCCATTTTCAGAATATAGAGTACGTCTCAATGGTCTCTTTATTGTAGACCTCCTTTTAACCATTCCGCTAGTTTTAGCCTTTTGGCATGGCATAAAACAACGCAAATACGCTATCTTAGCCCTTATATGGGTGCTCGTATACCCAAGCACTTGCGTCGCCTTGCGGTTTATCCACGAAAGGCAAAATCTTACAAGCCTAAGCACCCCGGCCATGCAAGAAAAAATAGGAAAAATCACCAATATCAGTGTCCTTCCTGACATTTTTGCGCCTTTTTATTGGCGAGTTATCTATCAAACGGATAAAGCCTTTGCCCCAAGCCTTGCCGATGAATTTACTTGGCCACAAGGTAAAAGTAGAACAAGTTACGTCTTTATGACAAGTCCTAACACTGTATATCAGCAAGGACTTTCTATGCTTGGCAACCCACGCACACCCCTTTTGCAATACCCTGCCCTTGCTCCCGAAACTGCCAAATCCCTACGCCAAACAAGCCGCCGCGCTCGTGCTTTTGAGGCATTTTCTCTCATGCCCATTCAAGAACATCTTGCTAAGTCAGCAACTGGGCAAGCCCCAGGACAGGAAATTTTGGGCATTTACGACTTGCGCTTTGGCACCATGTTCCCTTCTATCTATGAGATTTTACTAGAAAACAACAACGGAAATCCCACATTTTTGCTGGAAGCTCGACGTAGTGGTCAGCAATGGACGCAAGTACGGCTTATGTTTTCCAGTGCAAGACTTGACTCTAGCTGGCAAAACGTAGAACCCCCTCGCTCTGTGACTTGGTGGGAAAAACTTATTGGTATCAACTATTAAGGAAAAAAAATGAATAAAAACCTCTCCCATATCAGCAAAGACGGCAGCATTAGCATGGTGGATGTGCGCTATAAAGCCATAAGTCAGCGTGTTGCCATTGTACGTGGCTTCGTGCATCTTGCCCCTAACACTCTTGAACTTTTACGGCAAAAAGCCCTTCCCAAGGGGGATGTACTCACCACCGCCAAGGTAGCCGGTATTTTAGCTGCCAAACGCACAGCAGAGCTTATCCCTCTATGTCACCCCCTCGCCCTCTCCTATGTGGATATCCGCTTTACGCTTCGAGAAGAAGACACCACCGTGGGCCTTGAGCTTGAATGTGAAGTGCGAACCTCCGGCCCCACTGGTGTAGAAATGGAAGCACTCGTAGGAGCGCAGATGTCTGCTGCGACTATATATGACATGTGTAAGGATGTACAAAAAGATATTATTATTGATGCCATGCACTTAGTCTATAAAATCGGCGGAAAAAGCGGCGTATACTGTGCTCTAGACTATACTGAAACACCCACATCTCCCGACACTCACGAGGTTTAAACATGCTTGCCCCCAACATTGACCCCATTGCTCTACGCCTTGGTGACGTGAATTTGCGCTGGTATGGCATTATGTATTTACTGGCCTTTTTGTGTGCCTGGCTTTTAGGGCGCTATCGTGCTTCTTTGACCAGCAACAACTGGACAAAAGACCAATTTGACGATGTCTTAACTCTTGGCATGTTTGGAGTTATCCTCGGCGGACGTATCGGCTATGTGCTCTTTTATGATTTTCAAAGCTTTCTTGCTGACCCACTGGAAATTTTCAAAGTGTGGAATGGGGGCATGTCCTTTCACGGTGGTCTGCTTGGTGTGCTTATTGCCATGTTTTTTGCCGCCAGAAAAATGCAGCGTAGTGTTTGGGAAGTCACTGATTTTATTGCGCCGCTAGTGGCTCCCGGCTTACTCTTTGGGCGCATTGGCAACTTTATCAATGGGGAACTCTGGGGCAATGTCACTGACTTGCCATGGGGTATGGTCTTCCGTTATGGAGGCGAGCTGCCACGCCACCCATCGCAACTTTACGAAGCCTTCTTAGAGGGGCTGGTACTTTTCATTGTTGTGTGGATATTTTCCAAGAAAAATCGCCCTCTTGGCTCCGTCACCGGACTTTTTGCCTTAGGCTATGGTCTTGCTCGTTTTGGCGTAGAATTTGTGCGTACCCCCGACGCACACCTTGGTTATATGGCACTTGGCTGGCTCACCATGGGACAAATCCTTTCGCTACCGCTTATAATCATAGGAGCTTATCTGTTTTTACGCAATGGTACGCAAGCACGGTAGAGGCGTTTTACCTCTTTGGCGTAGTTTTTGCTAACACCTAGCATACGTCAATTTATCAACAGGTGGTTTTATGTCATTTACTTTTTCCATGCAGAAAATCCTCGATTATCGAGAAATGCTCGAAGAAGAAGCCAAAGTACAGCTTGCTAAAGCACAAAACATGCTTAAAAAGGAAGAAGAGCGTTTTACCTCTTTGCAAAATACTTTAGCAGAAAAAAAAGCAGAAATGAGCACACAAATCACCATGGATGCAGCCTCTCGCTGGATTTTAGAAAATTATATTAAAGGCTTGCACGCAGACCTTACTCAAAGCCACCAACGATTATTACAATTGCATGAAATATTAAAGCAATGCAAAGAAATGGTACTTATTCGTGCCAAAGATAAAAAAGTTTTAGAAAAGCTAAAAGAAAAACAGCAGGAGCGTCACTATGCTGCAGAAAAAGAACATGAAAGAAAAACCAACGACGAAGCCGCAACCATCCGTTTCAACTTGGCCACTCTCTAGGGCATGCCAAGCACTCATGGGGCTTGGGGTGTGTAAAATCGCCCTTTTTGTGGCTCTTGGTTTTGGCTATACCTTGCCGGATTTTGGTCTCTTTTCACCGCTACCTACCAAGTCTGAAAGCATAAATGTCCCTACGTCTGCGCCTTCTACGCCTACCGCTTCTCCTGTGGCTATTGCCCCCAATGATGCGGACGCTGCTTCTCAAAAAAGCATAGAGCCTACATCTGCGCCAAGCACAACGCCACCCCAAGCCGTCGCTACAGCACCCGCACAAAAAGACGCTACAACGCCTGTAGCTCCTGCTGCAGCTTCAACAATGCCTAAAGCTGCTCCACAAGGTTCTGACGCCGTGCGTGCAGCCCTTGCTCACAAAAGCACTACACCCTTAAACGATACCATCCCCAACACCACACCTCAAAACACGCACACAGCACCTCAAAATAGCACCATCGCCGCTGTATATAATGCGCCTAAAGCCCAAATTCCTGCCGCCGAAGATACTTCGTGGTGGGGAGATATTTTTGATATCAAATCTTTACCCATCCCTCGCCTTGGCGTAGACCAAGTGGCCTATGCCGCCACCCTCGACGCACCGCCACCACCGCCACCTGCGCCAAACACCAACAGCACCCCCTTCACACCGCCAGCGCAAAGTAATGCCGTCAGACCAGCCGGCACCACAGGCCCACAAATGCAAGGCGGGGGCAGTATTCCGCCCTATAATCCACTGGTGCCCAATGCCAACCCACCGGCACCCAATGTAAACGCCTACGTGCCCCCAGAAGACCCCAACCAAAAGGAACAAGAACTCACACGCCGTGAACAAGAAATTCTTGCCCTCAAACAACAAATGGAGCAAAGACTCCAAGAGCTCCAAAGAGCAGAACGCCAAGTGCAAGACATGCTCAAAGAAGCGAAAAATGTAGAAAACCAAAAAATGCAAGGGCTAACCAACATGTACGTAAACATGAAGCCCCGTCAAGCCGGCGCTGCCCTAGAAAAGCTTGACGAAAACATTGCAGCAAAAATCTTAATGAGCATGAAAGCCAAACAAGCTGGTGAAATCTTAAGCTATATGGATCCGACAAAGACCGCTAAGCTTACAGAACTTCTCACCCGCATGCGCCTTGGGCAATAAAGTGCCACGCTATAAATGCACCCTTGCCTACGTAGGAACACGCTATGCCGGCTGGCAAATTCAAGAGCCCGCCAAAGCACCGCTGACCATCCAAGGAGAACTAGAAAAAGTCCTGCATAAAGTCACGGGAGAATTGGTACGCTTTCACGGCGCCGGACGCACCGATGCCGGTGTCCACGCCGAAGGGCAAGTGGCACATTTTACAAGCCCCAGCCACTGCAAAGAAAAATCCCCAGAAGAATGGGAACACATCTTTCACGCCCTACTCCCTGCGGACATTTGCGTGCATAAAGTCGAACGCGTACACGATGACTTTCACAGCCGCTTTGACTCCATCAGCAAAAGCTACACCTACACCCTCTGGACAAAATCCATGTACATGCCCCCACGCCTTGCCCCCTTTCTCTGGGCGTGCGGTAGTATAGATGTCGAACGTATGCAAAGCGCCATTCCTTACCTCGTAGGAACTCATGATTTTGCCAGCCTACAAAATGTCGGCACCCCCATAGAAGACACCACACGCACCATTAACACGCTAGAAATTCAACCATTCTCCCCTTGGGTCAACGCTTCCCAAAACCTGCCGCTCATCACCATCAACGTCAACGCCAACGGCTTCCTCAAACAAATGGTACGCAATATAACCGGACTCCTTGTGGGCATAGGCAAAAACCGCTTCGCCCCCGAAGATATCCCAAAACTCCTCCATGAAAAAAATAGAAAAAAAGCCCCGCCCACCGCACCAGCGCAAGGCCTTTCTTTAATTTGTGTAGAATATTAATTTTTTTATTTAAGGTTTTTTATTGGGGGAAGGGAACTTTTTTGAAAAAAAGTTCCCTTCCCCCAAACCCCCTTCCCCCAAAAAACTTTCAATGCGACGCAACTCCTTTATTAAACACACTTCTTGCCGCAACAAAAATTCAAAAACAATAAATCACAGCGACCTAGTCTCAATTTTTTGTCCACCACACGTATTTCCGCAAAAAAATGTGCGAAGTTGGGGAATGTTTTTTGAGCAATTTGCGGCGACGAAGCAAAGCGTAGGTGCTGCACCGCGAAAAAAACTTCACCAAACCTCGCACATCATTGAACAAAAACCCCTATGAGGATATTATAAAATGCATTTGACACCAACATTTTATAACATACCCATAGGGGGCAAGCATATAACAATAATTACTTTTTGCCGTTTAAGACAAAAGCCACAATCAATCATGGCAATCTAATATCAACCGCACTTCCTTTGACAAGAAATGTGTGCGAAGTTGGGGAATGTTTTTTGAGCAATTTGCGGCGACGAAGCAAAGCGTAGGTGCTGCACCGCGAAAAAAACTTCACCAAACCTCGCACATCATTACATGAATTCATAAAACTAGCTTGACGTGCACAATGAATTGTAATTAGCGTGCATAAAAGGGCGCATAGAGCGCCGCCAGCCGTATGGCTTCTATCATGCTCACTGCGCTGACCTGTCCTTTTCCGGCTATATCAAAGGCAGTACCATGATCCACAGAGGTGCGTAAAATTGGCATTCCGAGTGTTAAAGAGATGGTACGATGAAAGTCCACCATCTTGGTGGCAATATGGCCTTGGTCATGATATAAAGAAAGCACCGCATCCCAGCGTCCATGAAGGGCAAAATGAAAAACAGAATCTGCCGGATATGGGCCACTGACATTTAAGCCCAGTTGCTTTGCTTTTTCAATGGCGGACACAAGCTGTGTATCTTCTTCATCACCAAAAAGTCCATGCTCGCCACAATGCGGATTTAGGCCTGCAACGGCTAAGCTTGGATTTTGCAAGCCTAGCTGTACTAATGCCTTGTGACAGCGTTGCAAATAATCTACCACACGCTCTTCTTTTACTGCCTTGCACGCATCCGCCAGCGACAAATGCCGAGTTAAAAAAAACACACGTAAGTCATGCACTTGAAACATCGTCAGCGGGTCATGACTCTTGGTTAAATCGGCCAATACTTCTGTATGCCCAATATAGTCAACGCCGCCAGCCTTAAAGGATTCTTTATTAATGGGCGTTGTGGCAAGAGCCTGTCCTTTTCCTGCAAGGCACAAATCAACAGCTTTTTTGATGTAAGTAAAAGCCGCTTTTCCACATGCACCTTGCACTTCGCCCATGCGTAAAGTTTGCATGTCTACAGTTTCTGGCATATCAAGCACATTTATAGCGTCGCCAGAAAGGCTTGACAAATCTTCTGTAACACTGCGCACAGGCACAGAAACATCCATCACCTTTGCGGCTTTTTCTAAAGCTTCCTTATGACCAATAATAACCACATGGCAACTATGTTTAAGCGTATCATCTGTAACAAAAGCTGCTGCTGCAGCCGCAGAAATTTCAGGGCCTACGCCTGCAGGGTCACCCATGGGTACGCAGATAACTGGTTTCATTCTATCTCCTTGCTATATAAGTTAACTTTCAATATGGTCGGTACTTTGTGAAGAAATTTTTGTGAGCAAAAATTCGGCACAGCGCACTATTGCCATGGTATCGCCCACAAAACCGCCCTTGGTTACCATGGGCATATCAGGAAAACAACCACCAATAAAACGACCGTACATGGCTCGAGAAAGTACCTCACTGCGCACAGAAAAACCTTGTGCGCCCAGCCGTTCAGAAACAGCCATAGTCACTTCTCCTCCCGAAGAAAAAACCCCACCAA
The DNA here is from genome assembly GCA_964369815.1 of uncultured Desulfovibrionaceae bacterium. Taxonomy (GTDB): domain Bacteria; phylum Desulfobacterota; class Desulfovibrionia; order Desulfovibrionales; family Desulfovibrionaceae; genus CAYJAD01. The sequence goes on along the minus strand of CAYJHS010000086.1, from coordinate 2,531 downwards.
TACGTAAGTCCGCATGGTGCAAAGCACGCAGGGTTATTTCTGCCAAAGCATTAGTTATGCGCACTGATATTTCTTCCACACTTATACCCTGTTCCTGTGCCACTGCTTTAATGTCTAAAATTTCGTCTTCATAACGTGCGGTGCAAATTCCAAGTACTTGCGTATCTTTAGGAGCGTCAAGCAAAGCCTTCTCTAGGCGATTGAGCTCTTCTTCTCGAAGAGGATTGCCCACTTCATAGGTGAGGGCTTTTCCGTGCACGCAAATAAGATGTGTCCGCATATGCACTACAAGGGCATCAAGTTGGTGACGAACAATATCCATAATGCTGCCCACCACCGCTAACCCACGGTTTTCTAAAGGAGCAACCTCTGCCCCGCCAAGCACCAAAGCCATCGCTAAACACAACGAGCCTGAATCTGCGCAAAGCACAGGCACTTCAAGCTGCGTGGCTGCTTGTGCTATATGCTGTATGTCATCATCGGTTAGGGCATCGCACGCCACCACACGAACGCCTTGCTGTGAAAGTGCACAGAGATACTTTTTAATGGCGTCTGTGCCTTGCAGGACAATTTCTAAAGGAAGAGGCTTTACCTTTAATTGGCTTTGCTCTTGGAAAATTTGCATCATTTTTGAGCATGTCATGGGGAAGGTAGGGTCTTTTGCAGCGTCGGTACGCTCTAACGGCATACCATCCACAATGAGATGCCCCCCAGCAACAATACGTCCGGAAGCTGGAAAAGAAGGCGAAAGCAACACTAAAGTATTTTCTGGTAATACCTCCAAAGCCGCTTCAATTTCATGCCCAATATGTCCACGCAGGGTACTGTCGATACGCTTTGCAAGTACACGTGGTTTTTGTAAAGAGGCTTTTATTATAGCATTTTTTGTAACTTCGCGAGCTTTTTGAGCAGACAATTGCCGGCTGCCTGTATTGATGCTTACAGCATCAAATTGCGCAAAAAGATTTTCGTCCCACTTGGTGCTAAGCGTACATGTTGCCGCAGTAAAGCCGCGCGAAGCCAAAAGGGCAGCATTCACATTGGCACCGGTCAAGTCATCAGCAATAGTAATTATTTTATTGGTAATTTTTTTTTCTGACATAATCATTGTAAGAATATACTAAAGTCCAGTTAAAGAGATAATTTTAAAATGGCAAAGAGTTTCCCCTAAATCCTCCTTGCACTTCGGCGCCATCATGTCCATTAAATCACGTATTGTCAACTATTTTTACTAGATACACTTTTGTAACCGAAGTGTTTTTTTACAGCAAAAATGTATCAAAATGTTGACAAAAAAAACTCAATGGTGTACCGGTATACCGGTGCACGACAGAGTTAACATAATCGTATGCATATTTCAAATACGGTAATTTTACAATGACGCACACTACTAGAAGGCATTTTCCGTACATTTTTTGTTTATAAGTCTAATAAAAAATTACTTAAATCCATACAGTGTACCACGAAAGTGTCTTGCTTCAAAAAAATGTATTAAAAAGGCGGAGTGTTTATGAAAGCAGGATTTATCGGGCTTGGCATTATGGGTAAGCCCATGGCAAAATTAATGGTAAAAGCTGGCGTAGAGCTGTATGTCAGCGATCTTAACAAAGATGCTGTGGCTGAACTGGTTACCCTAGGCGCAAAAGACGGTAGTTACGAAGTCATTGGCGCACACTGCGACACTGTTTTCACCAATTTGCCCAACGGTGCCATCGTCCAAGACGTTCTTTTTGGCGAAAATGGTTTGGCCCAATACCTAAAAAAAGGCACTGTAGTTTGTGATTTTAGCTCTGTAACACCAACGGAAACACAAACGTGCTACGAAAATTTACAAAAAATTGGCGTAGGCTTTGTAGACTCCCCTGTCAGCGGCGGCGAGCCGAAGGCGATAGACGGCACCCTTGCCCTTATGTTGGGTGGCATCGATGCTGATTTTAATCACTTACAGCCTTATTTTGATATAGTGGTCTCTTCGGCTATCTTGACATGAAAAAGCGGGAGCGGTTCGATAACAAAGCTTACCAACAAAGTCATCGTAAATATGACCATTGCCGTTGTCTCAGAAGCCTTTGTTTTAGCCACAAAAGCCGGTGCAAACCCTGAAAAAGTCTATGAGGCTATCCGTGGCGGTTTGGCTGGCAGTGCCGTGCTCGATGCAAAAATTCCGCTCATTCTTGACAGAAATTTTGTCCCTGGTGGAAGAATTTCCATCAATCACAAAGACATAAAAAATGTCATGGCTTCTGCGCACGATTTGGACGTTCCCATGCAGTTTACAAGCCAGCTCTATGAAATTCTACAGCACTTAAAAGTGACAGGACATTTTGAAGAAGACCATGGCGGCATTGTTCAGTATTTTTAAAAGCTTGCCAATATTTAAGTAAAAAGACCTGAAAAGTAAGAAGTACAGGAGCACAAAGCAATGAAATACGGCGTCTGCACCACTATTGACCACTACAACATGCTTGATGCGGCAGGTTTTGACTACATCGAACTAGCAGGAAATAACTTCGCAAAGCTTCCTCATGAGG
>CAYJHS010000085.1:0-10101 GCA_964369815.1 uncultured Desulfovibrionaceae bacterium | reverse complement strand
CAAAAAAGTTCCCCTCCCCCAGAAAAAAACAAAACACCTAAAAATTATCTAGCAATGCCGGCATTTTTTTCTACGAGTTGTAGTGTATTTGCGACTTGTCTGCCGCTGCTACTTTGGCTTTGGAGTTGGCGTTCGATGGTGGATATGCCTTTAACGACAGTGGAGTGGCGTCGGTTGAAGCGTTGTCCGATTTCTTCGAGGGTAGCGTCGGTATGTTTACGTGCTAAATAGTAGACAGTATCTCGAGCAAGCACATATTCTTTATTTCGGCTACGTGAGGTCAGTTGTTTTTCGGTAAGTTTGAAGGATGCGCATACGAGGTTTACGATACGCTCCATATTGAGCAGGTCGCCCATGGGCATAAATTGAGAGAGGACATCAAGGGCAAGTTCGATGCTTATATTTGTTTGCAAGAGTTTTGCTTTATAGCATAAAGTTGTTAGGCAGCTTTCTAGTTGTCGAACATCATGATGCAGGTGTCCTACAAGGACATCGACCACATTTTGGGGCAATTGTACTTGTAGTTTTTGTGCTTTTTGGATGAGTATGTTGCGGCACATATCTTGCGTAGGTTTTTCAATGCTTGTGAGTAGTCCTGAGCAAAAGTGTGAAACGAGTTGGCTGTCAACATTGTGCAGTTCTTTGGGGCTGAAAGAGGAGGTCAGCACAACTTTTTTGCCCTTGGTTTGTAGGCACTTAATGGTGGCTAGGGCTTCATTTTGTGTTTTTTCTTTGCCTTGAAACCAGTGGACATCTTCTAAGAGTAGGACATCTAGGTCTCTTAAAGAGGCTTTGAATGCGTCCATTTGGTTATGGCGAGAGGCGCTTACAAAGTGCGATGTAAAGTCTTCTGAGGTAAGGTAGCCTACCTGTGCTTGTCCGCCATCTTTGGAAAAATTTTGCCCTATAGCATATAAAAGATGTGTTTTACCAAGGCCTGATGGGGCGCTCACAAAGAGAGTTTCGACATTGCCTTGTTGACGGCAAATATCGTGTGCTGCGGCCACGGCAAAGGCATTGGCAGAGCCTACCACAAAGTCATCAAAGGTATGTTTCCAGCGCACACGAGTGAGTGGGCTTTGGGCTGTCATGGGTAGGGATATTTGGACATTTTGCGTTTGTGAAGGCACAGCCGAGTATTCTGCTCGACTTTGATAGCCATGCCCATCATGTCCTACTTGATCGGAAACGTAAGCTATGCGACTACCAACATTGCGTTGTGTCTGGTTGTTTGTCTCAGCAACAGCTACATTAAATACTAATTCAATGTCTTCGATGGGAAGATTAAGGGCTAGGGATGAGGCTTTTTGCAGTTGCGCCATGAAGCGTTTTTGCAGGCACGTGCGAACGTAAGTACTCATACTCTGAATGTAGACAGTCGCACCTTCTACCCTCCCCTGCAAGGGGGTAATCCACACCTTATAATCGCCAGCTTTCAGCGTTTTCTGTAGATTATTGCAAATCATTTCCCATTCGTTCATCATGTGACATTTCTACAGAAAGGATCACTTTTGTGCAATTGCCATTAAGGGCATTTTTTATATTTTTACGTCCACAAAAGAGACAGACAGCATAACAATACAATACTCTAAAATTATTGTAAAAAAATTAAGTGAATGATTTTTTCATATGAGGGATGTACCTTGAGTGATAGACTTTTTTTTCTAAAGATTTTATAGAGCGTGCAAAGATATTTCCATTTTTTCAACAGGTCTTTTTTTTATTATCTCTTATTTTCTCTCATTTGCTAATTTTTCCAATTTTTTTTGCGCTGTGAGATATCAAGCGCTTAGCACATGTCAAGCATTTTTAAGACTTTCCACAAATTTTCTGCACACCGCATCCACGCACAACAATCTCTTTCTTCTTTCCTCTTAAGTTTTCGCACCAACGCCCGATATAACATTACAGAGCGCAAACTCACTCCTATTGCCTTGGCAAAAGCGGACACGTCATCCCTTAAGGAATGCTTCACTGCGCGCACTTTGCTACATGAAAGCAAGTCCGGCCACTCCCGTGCCAAAAAGGGGTATTTTATGATTATACCATAAAATACCCCTTCTTGTACACTTTTTCAGAAAAAGGCTTCCCCCTAAGAAATTTGCTAATACTCTGTAACTATTCATTAGGTTAGCACATCAATACGTCTACTAAGACACCTCCTCATTTATGAAATAAATTAAAAAAACGGAAACTTAACATTGGACAAGATTACACTTTTGTATTATAATTTTCTAAAGCATAGAATATTACTACAGCACATTTTTAGCAAAACAACACGAGCAACAACTACTTAAGTAGTTTCCACCTTTGACTATGTCTAACGAGTAGCAATGTGCAAACTCTCAGTTTGCAAGGCACATTTTCTCTCTACAAAAATGAGGAATTATGACTAAATTCAGACTATCATGGCAATTTAAAGTCAGCGTTTTTTTGCTTATCCTTGTGAATGTCCCCTTCCTCTTAGTAGCACAAGTGGGCATGGAAATGATAGAAAATGCCCTTTTAACAGAGAAGCAAAACAAATTGCTTTCTATTACGCATGTGCTTGACTCCATGCTTGGAAAACAAGGCTATGAGGATATTTTACAAAGGCACAATGCCCTCAATGCCACTCGTGAAGAAAAAATTTCTATATTAAATAACGAGCTTACAAAAATCACTGACAGCATTATCCCTGAAGGCTCCGGTCTTGCCGTGGGTTATTATAGTTCTAATTTAGACGCTATTATAGCCTATGCCCCCTCACAAGAGTATGAAGGTACCGTGGGCATGACCATTGACAAGGATCACCCAGGGCGTGAGGTCATGCGGGATCGAAAGCCTGCAGTGGTGCATGGCACTATGGTTCGAGGGGATATTATGAATGCCATGTTTCCCCTTGAAAGAGATGGGAAAGTCATCGGCTATATTTGGGCCAATGAACTAGAAACCGACGTGCAAGCGCAAATTGCCGACCTTACACGAGAAACGCAAATCCTTCTCCTTGTTTGTTTTTTAGCTACCGCCGCCATTTTATTCTTCCTTTCCATGCGCACAGTGCGTGATATGAATAATGTTATTGATGGGGTACGCCATCTACAGTCAGATTTATCCTATCGAATCCCAAAAGTTCGGGGGGAGTTTGGCGATGTAGTCACAAGCATTAATGATATGGCAGAAAATATTGGCAAAGCCACAGAAGAAAGCGCCAGAGCCATAAGTGTGTTGCAAAGTGTCATGAATAATATTGAAGTATGCATCATGGTATATGACCCACGCACGCGCAGTGTCATCTATGCTAACCCTTATAGTATGATGGTATGGGAAATTGACGAGCTAGATACAAAAGTCCGCTACAGCCAACTCTACAAAAAAACGGAAGCTTCCATTACCTTAGCGCAAAAAGCTCTTTTCCTTGAAACTGGAGAAACTAATTACGCTGTATACCACCATGAAGAGCATATTGAAAGCATAGAAAAAGACTTCCTTATGTCTGACCGCCTTATCCACTGGCATGATGGCAGAATAGTGCACCTGCGTGTTTGCACCGATACCACAACTCGCAAAGCTCTTATGGCGGCAGAATCTGCTAACCAAGCTCAGCGTGATTTTCTTGCCCGCATGAGCCACGAAATCCGTACCCCCATGAATGGAGTTCTGGGCATGACACGCCTTGCCATTCATGAGAATCCATCAGAAAAGCAGTTGTCATATTTGAATAAAATTCAATCTTCTGCCACACTCTTGTTAGGTATCATTAATGACATCTTAGATTTTTCAAAAATAGAAGCTGGCGCCATGACCATTGAAAGCAAGCCTTTCAGTATTTATGAAGCCATCAATAAAGTAGAAGAACTCATCTCCCCTCGTGCTGAAGAAAATAAAACCAACCTCAAGGTGGATATTAACCCTAGTATGCCTAGTTTTGTCATTGGCGACTCTTTGCGATTTTCGCAAATTCTGCTCAACCTTTTAGGTAATGCCAGCAAATTTACGCACGAAGGTACCATTAGCCTTTCCGCTTGGCCAGAAATGCTCAACAACGGTAAGCTCTTTGTACACTGTAAAATCAGCGACACAGGCATTGGCATGAGCAAAGAGCAACAAGGTGAACTTTTCAAGCCTTTTTCACAGGCTGACACTTCAACCTCTCGCCGCTTTGGTGGCACAGGCCTTGGCCTTTCCATATGCAAAGCTTTTGTGGAGTTGATGGGTGGGACTATCTCTGTGAGCAGTGAAGAAGGACGCGGAAGTATTTTCAGCTTTAAGGTAAAATTTACTGAATACGTGCCTTCCAGTGAGGCAGAGCATGAACTCTCCGGCCCTTGGAATGATATGCGCTATAAAGACAAATTGGTCTTACTGGTGGAAGATAACTACATTAACCAAGAAGTCGCTCTGGCTGTGCTTGACGGCTTTGGGCTCTCTGCTGATGTGGCCAATGACGGGCAAGAGGGATATGACATGTTCTTACAAAAGGACTATGACATGATTTTTATGGATATGCGCATGCCTGTCCTCAATGGCATTGAAGCTACCCAAAAAATCCGTGCTAGTGATAAGGCTGATGCCAAGACAGTACCCATAGTCGCCATGACCGCCAATGCTATGGATGAAGACAGGCGCATGAGCCTTTCGGCGGGGCTTAACGCACATGTGTCAAAACCAATTGACCTTGATGAGCTAAAACGCACCCTATATACCTATCTTGTAGAGAAAAAGGCGTAACCATAAATATTAAATTAAACTTTTCTTGGGGAGGGGAACTTTTTACACAAAAGTTCCCCTCCCCCAGCCCACTTTCAACACACTCCCAATACCACCTATTACTTACCCAGCAAACAATAGGGATTTTAATCACACCAAGCTCTCCCATAATCCCATAAAATAAAATCACTGCACAACGCACTACACAGGACTTCATGAAGCATTGGCGCCAACCAACACAGCTTTTTCCAAAGAAAAAAGCAATGGGCGCGCTTTGGGGAAGGATGAAGGGTGCGGGGAAGAAACACCTTTTTGGCGCTAGCAAAGGGTTTTTCCTCCCCACAAAAGCAAGTACTGTAAAAATCGAAATGTGTTTCCGCCATTTTCGTTAATTTTTCCATAAAAAAACCTGCCATAATGTTTGACATTGCGGTGACGTGTACCGTAGTATGAACACGTTTTTTACCCCCATCACTATTCACTTTGGCAAACTCAAGACTTTTGGGGAAAATATTTTTTTTCTTGACTTTGCCCAAAACAAAGGAGCGTATATGGACGGGACTGTATCCATTGGTTCTTTAGCCAAGACCAAATTGTCCGGCCGTATGGACTTTGCTCAAGCTATCACTGGCGTTATCTTAGCATTGTTCACCCTCATGCATCTTATTTTTGTCAGCACAGTTCTCATTAGCCCAAGCATTATGAATGGTCTTGGTTGGCTTTTGGAAGAACTGTACTTGGCACAAGTTGGTGGCCCCATTATTCTCTTACTCATGGTAGTACACTTTGTGCTTGCTGCCCGTAAGATGCCTTTCCAAGTGGGCGCCTTACCCGTCTTTTATCGTCATGCCAAGAACATGAAACACTGTGATACCTGGCTCTGGCTGTTACAGGTAAGCACAGCTATTATCGTATTGGTCATGGTGAGCATCCACGTCTATGTCGTTCTTGATACCTTGCCCATTACTGCCGAACTTTCTGCCTTGCGTGAGCAAAGCGGTTGGACGCCATTTTACTGTATTCTCTTGGTGTGCGTTGGTATACACCTTGGTGTGGGCTTGTTCCGAGTGGGGGCAAAGTATGGCTATATTACCGATGCCAACCGTTGCAAGTGGACCAAGCGTATGTGGTGGCTTATTGTAGGCTACATTGCACTTGGCGTACTGACCATGGTTCGTTTCCACTTTATTAAAGTTCTGTAAGCAAGGAGAGCACATGCGTACTTTTCAAACTGATTTATTGTGCATGGGAGCTGGCCTTGCTGGCGAGCGTGTTGCCGTAGAGGCAGCCAGCAATGGTTTTGATGTTATCTGCCTTTCTGTGGTGCCGCCCAAGCGCTCGCATTCTTCTGCCGCCATGGGGGGCATGCAAGCCGCCCTTGCCAACTCTGCCATGAGCCAAGGCGATGGCCCAGACGTACACTTTGCCGATACAGTCAAAGGGTCTGACTGGGGCTGTGACCAAGAAGTGGCACGGCTTTTTGCCGATACCGCTCCCATTGCCATGCGTGAAATGGCATGGATGGGCGTGCCGTGGAGCCGCGTAGAGCCAGGCGTGCATACCTATTATAAAGGGGGTAAACCCTTTGAAGCTGAGGAGCTTGAATCCAAGCGTGGCCTTATCCACTCCCGTGCCTTTGGTGGTACTGCCAAGTGGCGTACTTGCTACACTTCTGACGGTACAGGTCACTCCGTACTTTTCACCCTTGATAACCGCCTCTTGCAGCTAGGCGTTGCCGTACATGACCGTATGCAAGCCGAAGCCCTCATCCATGACGGTGATACCTGTACCGGTTGTATTTGCCGCTGTCTGCGTACCGGTGAGCTGGTGATCTATCGTGCCAAAGTAACCCTCATTGCCACAGGCGGCTTTGGGCGTGTTTACCCTGCCACCACCAATGCCATCATTTGCGACGGCGGCGGTCAAATCACTGCTTTGGATACCGGTTGCGTGCCCATGGGCAATATGGAAGCTATCCAATTCCACCCCACCGGCACCGTGCCCACCGACATTCTCGTTACCGAAGGCTGTCGTGGCGACGGTGGTACCTTGCTGGACGTAAACGAATATCGCTTTATGCCAGACTATGAACCGGAAAAAGCAGAGCTTGCCTCTCGTGACGTAGTTTCCCGCCGCATGGTGGAACATATGCGCAAAGGCTTAGGCGTAAAGAGCCCCTATGGTGAGCACCTCTGGCTAGATATTCGTCACCTTGGTGAAAAACACATTACCACTAACTTGCGTGAAGTATATGATATTTCAACAAAGTTCCTCGGTGTGAACCCCATACACCAGCTTATCCCTGTGCGCCCCACCCATCACTATAGTATGGGCGGAGTGCGTGTGAATAAGGACGGCGCAGCCTATGGCCTCAAGGGTTTATTCTCCGCCGGTGAGGCCGCTTGCTGGGATATGCACGGCTTTAACCGTCTTGGTGGTAACTCCCTTGCCGAAACTGTGGTTGCCGGTCGCATCATTGGTAAAAAAGTTGTAGAATACCTACAAGGTTATGAAACAAGCTTTGGCACCGCCGCCGCAGCCGATGCCGCTCGCCTTGTGGCAGAACGCATCGACAACATGGTATACGGACGAAAAGGTAAGGAAAACTGTTACGAATTACGTGCCCTTATGCACAAAACCATGATGGATAACGTAGGCATTTTCCGCAATGGGAAAGACCTGCAAACCGCCGTGGATGAACTACAAGAACTCTTAGTCCGCTCCGAAAATATTGCTTTACAAGGCCGCACTGCCGGCTTTAACCCTGAGCTTTCCATGGCATTGCGTATCCGTGGCATGATTAAGCTTGGTCTGTGCTCGGCCTATGGCGCCCTTATGCGCACCGAAAGCCGTGGCGCCCATACTCGTGAAGACTATCCAGAGCGTAACGACCAACAATGGCTCAACCGCACCCTCTCCACCTGGAAAGAAGGCGACACCCTGCCCACCCTTTCCTATGAAGAAACCACACCTTGGTTTGAAATACCTCCCGGTGACCGTGGTTATGGCGGCGGCAAAATCATTCAAGTGGAAATCCCCGAGGACAAACTCCGTCCCTTGGGCGGCGCCTCTAAGTCTTAACACTCTACACTTATGATATTTTCGGGAGAAATATAATGGGACGAAAATTACATTTTGAGATCATGCGCTACAATCCGCTTGATCCCTTGAGTATACCACATTTGCAATCCTTCTACCTAGAAGAACACCCCAGCATGACCCTCTTTGTAGCACTCATGCTCTTGCGAGAAACACAAGACGCCAGCTTGCAATTTGACTTTTGTTGCCGTGCGGGTATTTGCGGCTCTTGCGGTATGGTCATCAACGGCAGACCCGGCCTTGCCTGCTCTACCCAAACCCGTGACCTACCAGAGCACATTGTCTTGCATCCCTTGCCGGTCTTCAAACTCATTGGCGACCTTTCAGTGGATACAGGCACCTGGTTCCGCAATGTAGGCGCTAAGCTTGAAACATGGATTCACAGCCAAAAAGCCTTCGACGAAACCGCCGTGGAAGACACCATGACTAATGATCTTGCCACACACATCTTTGAGCTTGATCGTTGCATCGAATGCGGTTGCTGTGTTGCCGCATGCGGTACTGCTCGCATGCGTGAAGATTTTCTTGGCGCCACCAGTATTAATCGTATGGCTCGCTTCTATGTGGATCCACGCGATAACCGCACGGAAAAAGATTTTTATGACCTTATCGGCAATGACCAAGGCGTCTTTGGCTGTATGGGGCTTTTGGCATGCCACGACGTATGCCCCAAAAAACTCCCCCTACAAGACCAGCTCGGCATCATGCGCCGCATGTTAGTAATGGAATCTGTCAAGGGCATTGTGCCCGAAAAACTGCGCAACCTCATGTCTTGCTCAGGAAATTGTCACTCTCACTCTTAAAAGGAGCTTAAAGTACCATGGCCTTATACACCAAAGAAGAAGCGTTGGCCTATCACGCCGCACCACGCCCAGGTAAAGTAGAAGTTCTACCAACCAAAGCTTGTGCCAGCCAAAAAGACTTGACCCTTGCATACTCCCCAGGCGTTGCCGAAGCATGCCTCGCCATCCACGCCGATGAAAAACTCGTGGACGTCTATACCGGACGTGCCAACCTCGTGGCCGTCGTTTCTAACGGTACAGCCGTCCTTGGTCTTGGCAATATTGGCGCCAAAGCCGGCAAACCTGTCATGGAAGGCAAAGGCATTTTATTTAAAATGTTCGCCGACATAGATGTTTACGACATCAACCTTGACGAAACCGACCCCCGCAAACTCTGCGATATCGTTAAAGCCATGGAACCCACTTTCGGCGGCATCAACCTCGAAGATATCAAAGCCCCAGAATGCTTCTTCATCGAAGAAACCTTGCGCGAAGAAATGAATATCCCCGTTTTCCACGATGACCAACACGGCACCGCAGTTATTTCTGCTGCCGGACTCATCAATGCCTGCGAAATTACCAATCGCAAGCTGGAAGACTGCAAAGTCGTGGTTTCCGGTGCCGGCGCCGCCGCCATTGCTTCTGCCAACCTCTACGTGGAAATGGGCATTAAAGCAGAAAATATCTACATGTTTGACTCCCGTGGACTCATCCATGCCGGACGTACAGACCTTAATAAATACAAAGAAGCCTACGCTCAAAAAGAAAACTGCACCCTAGAAGAAGCCCTCCAAGGCGCCGATGTCTTCCTCGGGCTTTCCGTCAAAGGCTTGCTCAGCAAAGATATGGTCAAAAGCATGGCCCCACAACCTATCCTCTTTGCTTGCGCTAACCCTGACCCAGAAATCACCTACGCCGACGCCAAAGACGCAGTGCCAGACTGCATCATGGCTACAGGTCGCTCCGACTACCCAAACCAAATCAATAACGTTTCCGGCTTCCCCTTCCTCTTCCGTGGCGCCCTCGATACCGGTGCTAGCCAAATCAACGAAGAAATGAAGATCGCCGCCGCTAAATCCCTTGCCGCCCTCGCCAAGGAACCTGTGCCACAAGAAGTCAAAGACGCCTACGGAGGCCAAGACTTCACCTATGGCGTAGACTACGTTATTCCAAAACCACTAGACCCACGCATCCTCGAATGGGAAACCCTTGCCGTAGCACAAGCCGCCATGGATTCCGGCATAGCTACCCGCCCCATCAAAGACATGAAAGCCTACGCCGAAAGTCTCAAACAGCGTGTAAACAAATGCCGTGCTCGTGCCGATGCACTGTATAAAAGTTATTTATAGTTTTTGCTTTTTTTGTGGGGGAGGGGAACTTTTTTGAAAAAAAGTTCCCTTCTGGCTTAGAAATACTAAAATTAGTCGCTTTACGGCGAAGCAAAGCTCCGCCTACTCCTAATTTTAGGTCGTATTGACTTTGCCAACACTCTGGGGGAGGGGAACTTTTTTGAAAAAAAGTTCCCCTCCCC
>CAYJHS010000084.1:0-10126 GCA_964369815.1 uncultured Desulfovibrionaceae bacterium | reverse complement strand
CACCACCGCTCTTAATGGTCATATTTTGATTCGCCGCAAGGGTCACATCGCCTGCTGTGCTGGCATCACCCACATTCAAAGTGGCGGCGCTATTATAGCCATTAGTAAAAGTGACATCCCCAAGGGCATTGACGGTGCCATTATTGCTGAACGCAGCAAATTCTGTAACACCTGCGAGGTTGGCAACGGCACCATTTTTAATAGTGGTTTCGCCCGTAGCAGTAACATTGTGTAAGGTGCTTATGCCTGCCACTCTAAGGTTGGCAGTGTCAATACTACCATGATATTCGATACCGTCATCATGGAAAACGGAGCTAAAACTTAAGGTAGCATTGGTGAGATTTATAGTCTTGGCATCATACCATGTGTTATTAAGAACAAAAATATTCTTCGTGGCATCATGTCCTGTTATCTCTATTTCATACGCAACTGTATCTTTAACTCTAATATTATCATTAAAGGTAAAATCTCCCTCGCCGTTCATGCTAAAAGTAAGCCCAGAGCCCTCAGCCATATAGATGGCATTATAATCCTTAGCATTATTGCCCTCTTGGGTAAAGTTGCCGCTAAATACATTGGGAAAATCATTATTTGCCACAAAGCCTAGGCTGGACAAGGTATAAATAGCCCCACCTTGAGCTACGTTGCTATCACTCGTTTTGGCGCTATTATTTATAAAACTGCCGTCTATATAGTTTAAAGGCTGGGTATGACAATAAATAGCTCCACCAATAGCACGTATGCCAGTAGTTGTGGTGCTATTAGCTATAAAGTCACCTGTTATACTACCAATGCTGCCCGCCACAAAATTAATAGCACCGCCTTCTCCGCGAGCGGAGTTACCTATAAAATCACCTGTTATTGTGGTGCGTTCACCACCAAACCAATGAATAGCTCCTCCATTTTTTTGAGATGAGTTATTGATAAAATCTCCCGTTATTGCAGTAAAATTGCCAGTGTGCATCCAGATAGCACCGCCGTCTGCGGAAGCAGAATTGCCAATGAAATCACCTATCAATGTAGTAATATTACCGCCGAGATTCCAGATAGCACCACCCTCTAAAGCAGAATTACCAATGAAATCACCAGTTAATGTAGTAATTCTGGCTCCATTAAAAATCCAAATAGCACCGCCTCCCTCGGTAGTAGAATTGCCAATGAAGTCACCGGTTAATGTAGCAATACCGGTGGCGTTACACTCAATAGCACCGCCCGCGGCGCCAACAGAATTTCCAATAAAATTTTCATGTATGGTAGGATTGGGGACATTTGTGCGGTTACCTGTACTGATGATTTCGTCTTCATTATTCTTTACTATAAAATAGAGATAGTCAGTAGGGTCAGCTGTGGAACTGTCAAGAATTCTAAAAGTGTAGTCACCAACCACAGGCGTTCCTGCCACACTTTCAACGGACGTATAGGGATGGGTAACATCGGTATTTGAGGTGTCAAAAGTGACACCATAGGTCTTATTTATGCCATTTTCTACGGTGGTAAATGTGTTGAGATAAGTGCCAGAAGCAGGAGTTGTGCCGGTAATGTCTGTCACCATATAGGCGGAGGAAGGGTCAGTGGTGAGAGTAGCTATATGGTTAGCCCAAGAAATATCGTTATAACCCGCTGGCGGAGCTATGGCACTGTGTATATCTTGTACATCCTGTGCTGTCAGACCGTTTAGCGTGGGTGTAAATGTTGGCGCACCGCCCGCCGCATGCGCCACGCCTGCCTGCATGGGGGCGCAAACAGCGCCAAGGGCAGCAAGGCCAAGACACGAAGCCACTGCCAAAGTCCCGAAGGTGTTCAAAAGATGACACTTTTTGAGTACGGCCTTGTAACGATTGATGAGGTTGCCTAGGGCATTTTTGGATAACTGCATGCTACGCTCCTTAATGTGAGGGATGAGGGTTGTGTATATTTATGCCTTATTTTCTAAATGAATGTACTTACACCTTACAGAATTGTATTCTTTTTGTCAAAGGAAGCACAAAAATTCTTAACTTTAATTAATACATAAAAAACTTAACCTATAACTCATCAACTCTGAAACTAGGAGACACAAAAGCACTCTTTATATAGTGCCTACATATGAAATGAAAGCTCTTTAGACAATAAACATTTTAACCGTTAGAAAACACATACCGGGCCTTACTGCCCCTTTCTTTGGTGAAGAACCGTGAAGCCCCCTAAACACTCATGTCAACAAAAGGTTGACCACCAAAAAAGTACAGGGTAGCTACATCATCTGTAACTACCCTGTACTATTAAGAAATTTGTGGTCGGAACGGAGAGATTTGAACTCCCGGCATCCTGGTCCCAAACCAGGCGCGCTACCAAACTGCGCCACGTTCCGCCGAGAAAGACTTATAGAGGAAAGCGTCTTTCAATGCAAGCAAAATTTTCATTTTTTTTGCAATTTTTTTTATTTGAGCCAACCCTGCAAAGTATCAACAATTTTTTGCGCTTGGTCGGCACTTGAAATATTAAATTTTGATTTCATACGATATTCGCCACCTGTTTTTTGATAGCGACGGATAACATATTTATCTGGCCCATAGGTATCACTGTCGTTTTTCCACTCTTGAAAACGGAACATAATCGTGGTCCATGCGCCCTTGGTCAAAATGGCCTTATCAAGCTCTTTGACAATTAGCTGGCCATTTTCTTCATAATCAACAGTAAGTTCGTCAATTGTACTGCTCATACATCTCCTTAAGTAGCGTATTGTGCTAAAACGCCCTTCACATATTCAGGAATTTGCTCGCCGGCAACTTTCATATTAGCAGGGCCAGGGCCAAATCTTTCGGCATTTTTTTGTGCAGCGGCAAGAGTTGCCATGCCAATATCCACACCACTAAGTTTTGCTCCGGTAGCTTGGCGAATACCAAGGTTTTGCAAGGTTAAATCTGCACCAGATGGTTGAGATACGGACAAAGTTTCCATAGAACCCTCCTTCTTTTAAGATAATATAAAGCTGAATGTATAAAAAAGCAAGTCTGAGTTTGCTTTATCACTGTATTAAAAGGCAATGCTTCTGCCCCTACTGTCGTCTATACTTAAAAAATCCTATTTTTTAAATTGCGTTGGTGCTCAATTTTTGACGGCGCCCATAACTCCTTATTTGGGATTTTTTTCACAATTTTTGGCTTAAATAACACAAAAACGTCGGTAAATAAAAAAATATACGTGTATAATACCCAACACCCACTACAATGAGCACAAAAAAAATTATTATTCCACATATTTTTTCAAACGACCAGAAAATACCAGAAAAAAACAAAGTATATACTCAGTAAAAAATCATAAAATTATTTGAAAATATATTGCTAAAAATAGGCATATATGCTTAACTCTCCCTCACTGGATTATTAGGTAGATTTGAAGTTTTTATTTTTTTGTATACAATATACATTAAAAAACTACTAACTACCTAAAAACATAAAGTTCTTATGTAAAAAGCGTATGGGTGAATATACGCTTTTATTTGTACGAAAACTTATGCTCCGTGCGTAGCGACAGCTCAAACACAACTGCCATAACGCATTAAAAACATAAGACATATAAGAATTCATGTTTTTTCAGCAGAATGGTTTGTGGCCTATTAGAAAATGAGTAGATTACTTCTTAAACTACTAAATCTGATATGTGGTTACACTTTTAACAAGTATTTAAAGGGGTTTCAAATGGCAGAACAGTTACCTAAACAAGCTCAAGTCGTCATCATCGGTGGCGGTATTGTTGGTTGTAGTACCGCTTACCATCTAGCCAAAGCTGGCTGGAAAGATGTTATCTTGCTTGAGCGCAAATCTATTGCGTCAGGTACTTCTTGGGCCGCAGCAGGTATGTTGGCACAATTACGTCAAAACAGACAAATGTCCAATCAAGCCAAATATGCTATTGAATTATACAGTAAATTAGAAGCTGAAGTAGGCGCTCCTACTGGCTTTTTGCAAACCGGTGCCATTATTGCCTGCCAAACTGAAGACCGTGTAAAAGAATTCTTGCGTGGTCTTGCTCGTGCTCAATCTTTTGACATTGAAGCACACATCATCAGCAAAAAAGAAGCTGAAGAAATGGTACCTGGCATGAACTTAGACAGCTGCCAAGAACAAGTTTTCTACTTCCCTAAAGACTCCCAAGTAAACCCCGAAGATACAACCCAAGCTCTTGCTAAGGGTGCTCGTATGTACGGCGTGCGCATTTTTGAAAACACCCCAGTAACCGACATTAACGTAGTTAACGGCGAAGTTACCGGTGTTATGACCGAACAAGGCGAAATCAAATGCCAATACGTAGTTAACGCTGCTGGTATGTGGGGTCGTGACGTAGGTAAAATGGCCAATGTGAGCGTACCTATGATGGGTGCTGAGCACATGCACGCTGTTACCAAACCTATCCCCGGCTACAAAGAAGTATTCCCAAGTGTTCGTGACTTTGACGGCTTTACTTACTTTAAGTCCGAAGGCGGCGGCTTACTCTTTGGTGGTTTTGAGCCTGTGGCTAAACCTTACGGCCGCTTCGGCATTCCTAAAGACTTCAAGTTCACCCAATTGCAAGAAGACTGGGATCAATTTAACGTATTCTTAGAGTGTGCTTATGAGCGCTTCCCCGCTGTAAAAGAAGCTGAAATTGTACACCTTGAAGTTGTTCCAGAAGCTTTCACCCCTGACAACTCCTTCATGTTTGGTGAAGCACCTGACGTGAAAAACTTGATCATGGCTTGCGGCATGAACTCCGTTGGTATCGCAACTTCCGCTGGTCTTGGCCGCGCTGTAACTCAGCTCTTGACCGACGGTCATCCTGCTGAAGAAATGTGGCCAGTGGACGTACGTCGTTACTACCCATGGCAACAAAACGTTCGCTATTGCGAAGAGCGCTCCAAAGAAACCGTGGGCGTGTTGTACGAGCGTCACTATCCTTATCGTCAGCTTGAAACCGCTCGCGGTATCATCAAGACTCCTATTTATGATCGTCTTGCTGAACAAGGCGCATGCTTTGGTCAAGTGGCTGGTTGGGAACGTGCCAACTGGTTTGCTCCTAAGGGTGTAGAACCTAAGAACATCTACTGCTGGGAAAAGCCAAACTGGCTCCCCTACCAAAAAGAAGAACACATGGCTGTACGCGAAAGCGTAGGTGTCTATGACCTTTCTTCCATGTCCAAATTCATCGTTCAAGGCAAGGGCGCCCTTGCTGCACTGCAATATATGTGCACCAACGATGTAAGCGGCCCCATTGGTAAGGTAGTGTATACTCCTTGTTGTAACGAGCGTGGCGGTTTTGAACTTGACATCACCGTAACCCGCATTGCTGACAATGAGTACTACATTGTTTCTGGTTCTAACACCACCATTCGTGACCTTGATTACTTCCGTCGCGTCTTTG
Organism: uncultured Desulfovibrionaceae bacterium; assembly: GCA_964369815.1. Taxonomy (GTDB): domain Bacteria; phylum Desulfobacterota; class Desulfovibrionia; order Desulfovibrionales; family Desulfovibrionaceae; genus CAYJAD01. Next base: position 4,747 of record CAYJHS010000084.1, on the reverse strand, counting down.
AAAACTTCTCCGAAGTTTCTGTTACCGACGTAACCCATGCTTATGGCTTACTTGCTGTTATGGGTCCAAATGCACGTAAAGTTATGGAAAAACTTACCGACGACAGCTTGTCCAACGAAGATTTCCCATTCTCCACTGCAAAATACCTTGACGTAGCCTATGCTCGTCCTCTTGCTATCCGCATGTCCTATGTGGGCGAACTTGGTTGGGAATTGTACCTCCCCACCAACTTCATGTGCCACGTATATGACGCCATCATCGAAGCCGGGGCTGAATTTGGCATCCGCAACGTTGGTAAGCAAGCTGTTACCTCCTTGCGTAGTGAAACCGGCTATCGCCACTGGGAAAATGACCTTACCCCAGACGATACCCCATACGAAGCCGGCCTTGGCTTTGGTGTAAAACTCTACAAGGGTTGTGACTTCATTGGCCGTAACGCACTTATGGCTCAAAAAGCTCGTCCTCTTACCAAGCGCTTGATCCAAGTTATTCTTCAAGATCCAGACGCCATGGTTTACGGCAACGAGCCTGTATTCCGTGATGGTGAATTCGTTGGCGAATTGACCTCCGGCGCATATGCCTTCCTTCTTGGCGGCGCTACTGGCTTTGCTTATGCCTATCGCAAAGATGGCGAAGCCATTGATAACGCTTGGGTTGACGGTGCTAAGTGGACAATCAACGTACAAGGCAAAATTGTTGACGTAAAAGCCAGCATACAATCTGCTTTCGATCCTAAGAACGAACGCGTTCGTATGTAATCCCATCTCATACATCTAAAACAAGACCTCCGCACAATTGTTGTGCGGAGGTCTGAAAACGTATAATAAGACAGGAGAAAATGATGCAAATCTATGTGTGCGTGAAACACGTCCCCGACTCCGGTGCGCTCATTGAGCTTGCCGGAGATACTAGCTTTGTGGAAACAAGCGTTAAGTATATCCGAAGTGCTTTTGCCGAGTACGGCGTGGAAGACGCCTTGACCCTTAAGGGTGATGGCGAAGTTATTGTTGTGTGCGCCGGCAATGCTGGTGCTGTTTCATCCATTCGTGCTGCTTTAGCCGTTGGTGCTGACCGTGCTATTCACATCCAAACCGAAGGCACCTTTACCAATACTGCACAAGTAGCAGCAGCCATAGCCAAAGCCATTCAAGACGACGGCAAGGCTGACCTTGTATTTACCGGCAAGCAAAGTATCAACAGCGAAGGCGCACAATTCCCATATCTTTTGGGCAAAGCCCTTGGCATGCCTGTCATCAATGATGTGAGCGGTCTTGAAATTCAAGGCGATAACGTTGTTGCAAGCCGCGAAATCGGCTCTGGCGTGCGTCAACGTCTTAGCACTACCTTGCCTTGCGTTCTTGGTGCTACCCGTGGTCTTAACGAACCACGTTATGCCAAGTTGCCTGACATTATGAAAGCTAAGAAAAAACCTGTACAAGAAATTGCTCTTGACTCCTTAGGTATCGCTGCTCCTACCACCAAGACTCTTGAAAAAATGGAACTGTTGCCTGAACGCTCCAGCGCAAAAACCTTTGACGGCGATGTGGAAGCACAAGTAAAAGAATTATTACGCGTATTGCGTGAAGACGAAAGGGTTCTGTAGGGGGACAATCATGAGTAAATATGCAGTTATTCTTGAAACCGATGACAATGGCGTAAAAGAGTCTGGATTTGCCGCTCTGACCCTCGCAGCTCGTGCTGGCGAAGTTATTGCTTTGACCACCGCTCCTGCTGACAAAGTCAGTGCCGCTTGCGCTCGCTATGGCGTTTCCAAAATCGTTACCATCAACAGCAGCGAAGATTTGAACGCTCGTCCTGACCTACGTGCAGAAGCTTTTGCTGCTTGTGTAAAAGCCGAAGGCATCACCGATGTTATTTGCATGCACACCGTAGAAGGTAAAGACCTTCTTGCTCGCATGTCCGTAAGCCTTGACGCTCCCTTTGCCGGTGACTGCCTTGACATTGACCTTGGCGCCCGCAAAGTGAAGAAAAGCTATTTTGCAGGCAAGGTGCTTTCTACCTTGGCTCTTTCCGGTGACGTGGCTCTTTATGGCCTGCGTCCCAATGCTTTAGCCGCTGAAGAAAAAGCCTCTACTCCAAGCACTGCTTCCTTCGACGCTCCTGCTGGTCAAGTTATCAGCGCTGTTACCGTGGTTGAAACCACTGGCGGCGTTGGCAGCTCTGCTGACCTTGCTGAGGCTTCCATTGTAGTATCCGGCGGTCGTGGCATTGGCGAAGGCAAAAACTTTGCCCTGCTCAACGACTTTGCTGCCAAACTTGGCGGCGCTGCTGTGGGCGCTTCCCGTGCAGCCGTTGACGCTGGCTTTGCCCCGCACACCATGCAAGTAGGTCAAACAGGCAAGACTGTGAACCCCAACTTGTATTTTGCATGTGGCATTTCCGGTGCTGTGCAGCACTATGCAGGTATCAAAACTTCTAAGGTTATCGTTGCCATTAACAATGACAAAGATGCCCCCATCTTATCCAAGTGCAACTATGCTATCGTGGGTGATTTGTTTGAAGTTATTCCTGTAATAATGAAAGCTTTATAATTTCCTAATACTTAGGGGGCTGGCTTACAGTCCCCTTTTTTTATTAAAATTTTGTGCATAGCCAACTGTTGGCCATTTTAGAGTTCGGAGGATTAGTGTGGATATTTACATTGTGTTAAAACAAATTGTTATGGCTGTCCTGCTTGTGGGAGCATTTGGATACTTTACCATAAAAATACGCCGGCTTATTGCCATTATGAAAGGTGTGAAAGGTTCCATACCGGTGCCCACTCCACAATTTTGCTGTGACGATGCAAAGCAAGTCTCTTCGCAACGTATCCGCACTTTTTTTGGCGACGTACTCTTACAAAACAATGTGCGGCGCAAAACCGGCATTGGTTTTGCCCACACCGGTATTTTCTTTGGTTTTTTGTGTATTCAGCTCCACTCCTTGGAGCTCATGATTAGAGGAGTTATCCCCTCTTTTTCATTACATAATATCTTCCCCACTCTCTATGGCTTCTACATGAGCTTTGGGGATATTATGGCCACAGTCTGTTTGCTTGGTTTTATTTATGCCCTGTACCGCCGTGTAGTCATTAAGCCCTCGTATTTGCCCTTACGCCGTGATGCCTATTATATCATTCTTTTCACCACCTTAATCGTTGTCACCTACTTAATGCTCAATGGCCTTGGTATGGTTTCTACTTATGCAGCCAATGGCGAACTCTTCCACTTTATGCCAGTAGCCAGCCTTTTTGTGAGCGCTTTTGGTATGAAATCATGGTCAGTAGGTGCTCAAAACTGCGCTTTTGAAATCTTATACTGGATCCACATTTTGACCATCTTGGGCTTCTTAGTCTACATTCCAGGCTCTAAACACTTACACTTATTGGCATCTATCCCTAACGTAGTCTTAAAGCCTAGTAAAATTGAAAAACCTATTGCCAAAACCGATGTAGAAAATGAAGATGCAGAGACTTTTGGTCTTGGTTTCATAAACGAAATCACCTGGAAGCAAGTTTTAGATCTTTACTCCTGCACCGAGTGTGGCCGATGTCATGAGCAATGTCCCGCAGCACAATCCGGTAAAAAGCTCTCTCCGCGCGACTTCATCCATGACTTAAAGTACGAACTTTTTGAACAAGCCGACGGCATCATCACTATGAAGGAAGAATTTCCACAAATCTTACGTGAAGGCGGTCACGTCATTCCAGAAATGATTTGGGACTGTACCTCCTGCCGAGCTTGTGAAGAAGTCTGCCCCGTGAACATTCAGCATTTGGATTTCATGTTTGAGCTGCGCAAGCACCAAGTACTCATGGAAGCTGTCTTCCCACCAGAACTTGCTGATACCTTCACCAACCTTGAAAATCAGTCAAACCCTTGGGGCTTCCCCTCCGCTACTCGTGGCGACTGGGCAAAAGACCTTGACGTTCCTCATATTTCTGAGTGCCCCGATGCAGAAATCGTCTACTTTGCTGGCTCAGCCCTAGGCCTTGAAGACCGTGGCAAAAAGATTTCTCAATCCCTCATGCGTGTGCTCAAAGCCGCTGGCGTTAAGGTTGCCATCATGGGTGCTGACGAACAAGATACCGGTGATGACGCACGTCGTTGCGGTAACGAATATCTTGCACAAATGATCATGCAAACCAACGTGGAAGTGCTTAACGAATACGGCGTGAAGAAAATCCTCACCGCCTGCCCACACACTTTCAACATCCTGAAAAATGAATACCCAGCCTTCGGCGGTGAATTTGAAGTGGTACACCATACGCAATACATTAACGATCTTATCAAAGGTCATCGTCTTGTACTGCCAAGTACCGCTCCTAAAACCTACACCTACCACGACTCCTGCTACCTTGGGCGCTGGAACGACATTCTTGACGAACCACGCAATGTCTTGCAAAGCATTCCCGGTGCCTCTCTGGTAGAAATGTCCGCCAATCATAAGAAAAATCTCTGCTGCGGTGGCGGCGGCGGGCGCATGTTCATGGAAGAAATGGACGGTGAACGCATCAACGTCATGCGCTCCAAACAAGCCGTAGAAACCGGTGCCGACATCGTAGCCGTTGGTTGCCCCTACTGCTTAACCATGTTTGTAGACGGCCTCAAAGAAATTGAAACTTCTGCTAAAGCCATGGATATTGCTGAAATTTTAGACGAAATGTTAGCGCCTAAAAGTTAAGTAGATTAGTTATTTTCTCTTTTATGGAGGAGGGGGAGCCCTTTTGCTAGCGCCAAAAAGGGCT
>CAYJHS010000083.1:0-10191 GCA_964369815.1 uncultured Desulfovibrionaceae bacterium | reverse complement strand
CCTCCCCAGACCCCACCCCTCAAAAAAACCAATTGCGGCGATAAACTATTTTTACAACAAAATTTGTGGCGCATGAAAACTTGTTTTCAGATACTTTTTAATGCTGTTGCGGCAAGATGTATTTTTAACAATGAAGTGTAGTCGCATTGGAAGTTTTCCCCCCAGAAGTACACGTCACAAATATGACGTTTTTCTATATAACGTCTTGGTTTTATAGCATTGGAACTATCATTGCATAAAGTGTGTATCTGTTTAATATGCAATTTTGCAAGGAGTTTATTATGTCTATTACAAGTTCGCTCACTACAAGTATTGGCGGGGAAGGCAACAACATTCGTCGACCTGTACAAAAAGTACACGCAGGTGGGAACTTTGCCACGCTTATGGCTAACCAAGGGAATACAAAGCAGGCTAGCAATCTTTTTGCTATGCCGGGGGCACAAAATTCGCTAGCGGCGGCTAAGGCGGCGTTGAGCATGCCAAATGGTGCTGGGGGTGGCAACCTTTTGCAGCAAGCGGGGGTGCATACTGAGCGTTTGCAGCAGGCGCAGATTAATAAACAGCAATTGCAGACTTTGCAATCTCTGAGCCAGAATATGGGTAAAAGTGACAGTTTACTCGATGTTGCTCGCAATGATATGGGCATGCGTAATATGCGTACTGTTATGAGTACTAGAAATATGGGTTCACCCATTGTGCCTATGGCAAATTCTATTAAATCTCAAGCTCTTGCCATGCAACATACTCGTGGTGATAAAAAAATGGGTATGAGCACAGATAATAAAAATAACTCAAAGGCATCTTTAGATACAGATGGTTTGGGTAATCTTTCCAAAAAATTCGAGTCGGGTAGGGATGGAATGGCGGCCATCGGTTATGATCGGACCGGTGGCACGTCATATGGCTCTTATCAAATTGCTTCACGTGTAGGAAGTATGGAAAATTTCTTGAAAATTGCCGATCGTGAAGACCCAGAAATAGCAAAAATGCTACGTGATGCTGGGCCAGCCAATACGTGGTCTCGCCGTGGGGGTATGCCGGATATGTGGCGCAAGCTTGCTAAGGAGGAGCCAGAGCGTCTGCAAGCTTTAGAAAAGCAATTTATCCATGAAACACATTATTTGCCTGCCGTGAAAAAAATTGAGGCTAATACAGATATTGATACAAAAAATCTGTCTAAGGCCACGCAAGAGGTGCTTTTTAGTACAGCTGTGCAACATGGCCCTACAGGGGCTGCACGTATCTTTGGTCGAGCAGCGGCCTCTTCCGGCGACGTGGATGCAGAGAATTTTGAGCAGCGTCTCATTAGTAAGGTTTATGATATTCGAAGCGGTCAATTTGGCAGTTCAACTGCTTCGGTGCAAGCGGCTGTGCGCAATCGCATGGTCGAGGAGAAGGGGCTTGCTTTGGGGATGTTACGGCAAACAGATTTGGCGTAGCTAGTTATTGAAAGAGCGTAATCTGTTGCGTGTGTAAAGTTATAATAGGTTGTAATATATGAATGTTCTCATTATAAACCTCACCCGTTTTGGTGATCTTTTACAGATGCAACCTATTATTTTAGGCTTAAAGGCGCAAGGCCATGCTGTGGGGTTGATATGCCTAGAAAATTTTGCCCCGGCAACTGTGCTCTTGCGTGGACTTGACTATGTATATCCATTGTCGGGAGGCGTTTTTTTACGTACGCTTGCGCAGGAAAATGCCGAAAACGCCCCTAGTAATGTGTGGGCGAACGCAGCACAGCATGTAGAAGCGCTAGCTGCACATGTTCAGGCGCACTTTCCTGTGGATACCATAATTAATACAACAGCTACATTAAGTGCTCGTCTTTTGGCAAGACGCCTCACTTTCACCGGAGTGGCATCGCCAAGCTTCGCGCTTGATGGCAATGCAGTGGCTAAACATATTCCTATTTTGGGCTTTGGTCTTGATGATCATGGCTTTGGCGAAAGTGGCGACATGTGGACGACCTTTTTGCAGGGTGCCAGTGGTGAAAGACTTAACTGTCCCTTTAATCTTGTGGATATGTTCCGTGCTTTATCGCAGGTGGTTGATGCTTCTCCAGTGCGTGGCTTACAAAAACCTGAAGCTGGTTTGACGCAAACTGCTCAAGAATTGCTAGCCGTAGAACAACCTGAAAACTGTCGAGGTTTTGTGGCTTTCCAATTGGGAGCTAGTGAGAAACGACGTCAATGGCCGGTAGAGTCTTTTGCTGCACTTGGGGCAAGGCTTTGGCAGGAGGAGGGGCTGTGCCCTGTGCTTTTGGGAAGCCCTGCGGAAAATGAGCTGGCGAAAGCGTATGCTGATGTTGTGGCGCAGGATGATAATGAACAGCTAGTACATCCTTATATAAATTGTATTGGCAAAACAGATATTCCACATCTTGCCGCTGTATTGATGCAATGTACTTTGATTGTTAGCAATGATACCGGTACTATGCACTTAGCCGCTGGCCTAGATGTTCCTGTTATGGCTATTTTTCTTTCTACGGCACAAGCGTGGGATACCGGCCCCTATGTGGGCAATGCGTGTTGTCTTGAACCGGCTTTGCCGTGTCACCCTTGTCCATTCTGCAGACCCTGTGCCTTTGGCGAAAGCCAGCCGTGCCTGTATAGTATTTCTGCTACCCTTGTGGGGGACTTGGCATTGCACTTTGTGCGTCACGGGCAGTGGGATATGGGAAAAAATTGCCAACAAGAGCAGGTGCGTATCTGGCAAAGTGGCTTCGATGAACATGGCTTTGCTACGCTTCGTGGACTTTCTACACATGAAAATGAAGAGCGCACTCACTGGTTGCACATTCAGCGCTATTTTTACCGTCACATTCTTGACAATCATTTAAGTGGCGTACAGAATTTTCAAGAAAATACTCTCGATTATGCAAAAGATACATGTTTGAAAGAACACGTTGTGGGTTTGTCGCCTAGCTTTCGAAGTAGCGTAGCGCATACCTTAGAGCAGTGCGCACAGTTGTTATTGTTGTTGAAAGAACATCTACAGCTTTTGCAAACGATGCCTTCAAAGCAAAGTGGCCCAAGGATTTTAAGCATTTGCAATACCATGTATGGGGTGCTTGAAAAATGCCCTCCCTTAAAGGCATTGGGGCATTTGTGGCTAGTGCTTTTTCAAGAGCGAGGTGCTCAGTATGAAACTTTCTCTGCGCTTATTCTTTCTTTACGTGCTGAGCTTTTGCGCTGGCAAGCAACAATGCAGTAGTCTTATTTTTAACCACGGCTTTGTTGCACACCTTCCATTATAATTTAAAACTACAATACCATGCTTTTTGCAAGGAGTGCTTTTGAGCCTTCATGGTGTTATGTTATCTTTAATTATGTCATCCCTGTAGCCTCTTATATTCGCATCTAAAAGTTGACGCTTTTTTTGGCACAATGCTTGCAATAGATTCTATAAGAAAAATTTTCCTACGGGAATTGAGGAGGGCTTTATGATTATTATTGATGGTCGTCAAAGTGAAATGCAAGTGGCAAATTTTAGTAACTTGGAGGAAATCCTTGTGAATGTCATGGAAAATGACGAAATGGAAAACCGTATTGTCACCGACGTTTTGGTGAACGAAGAACAGTTTTCGGAAATTTATCCCCACCAGGCCGAAGATATCGGAAGCGATTTTATCCAAAGAGTAGAAGTCCGCTCCGTGCCAGTGGGTGATATGGCCATAGATATTTCTGAAGAAATGTACAAAGTTGTACAAATTATGGTGCATGGCAGCAAACAGGTCGCACGTCTTTTCCGTCAAGCTGATGATACGGAAGGCTTAGAGTTGTTGCAAGATTTACTTGATGTAACTCGTGACTTTTTGAATATGGTTGAAGCACTGCGCAATCAATTTAACCTTGATGCAAGTATTGAAGTGGAAGAAAATTCCCTAAAACTTTCTAGCTTAATTGCTGAATTGACCGAAGTGCTTGAAAATGAAGACTGGATACTTTTTGCTGACCTTTTGGAATATGAATTTTTGCCAAGTTGCGAAAGTTGGAAGCAAATTATTCAGGTATTACGCGAAGATATTCGTAAAAGCGTGCAACAATAAACGCTGCAAAATTAATATCTGTAGAGGAAAAGAACATGCTTACAGCAGCACAATATCTTGATGAAGCAATGGAAATTGGACGCGAAGAATTTATCGCTCTTTCCAATGATGAATTAGAACAAGCGGAAAACCTCGCTGAACGACGTTCATGGCTCATTTCACAAGCCTGGTCTGTACGTCAAGGATGTGACGATGCGTCCTACAAGGCAAGGCTTCTTCAAATATATAACATGCAAAATCGCCTTACTTTGGAAGTAACAACCAAAAGAGAGCGCATTCGCGCTGGGCTTGTCCGCTCTCGCAAAGAGAGTCGCCGCCTTGCAGGCTACAAGCAAGCCATGGGATTTAGCGGTTAAGTTGTTGTAATTTTAATATCTATACACCCCTGTTTTTCGTGAATATCGTTAAACAGGGGTTTTTTTTGGCAAAAGAAAAGCCAAGATGCTTTAAACTATTTAAGTTAGGCATCTTGGCTTTTGTATTATAAGGCTATAGAATATTAATCGCCACGAAGGTGTTCGTCTTCTTCTTGTTTGCTTTTACAAGCAATGCAAAGACGTGTCACTGGACGAGCATTGAGGCGAGGTACACCAATGTCTTCACCACACTCTTCACAATATCCATAGGTGCCGTCGTCAATGCGTTGTAAGGCTGATTGGATTTTGCGAATCAGGCGACGTTCACGGTCTCGAATGCGCAAGGTGAAAGCTCTGTCTGATTCGGCTGTAGCTCTGTCAGCAGGGTCGGCAAACACTTCATTGCTATCAGTAAGCTCTTCAATGGTATTATCGCCTTTTCTTTGCGCTTCTTCCAACATTTGTGATAATTTTTCACGAAAGTAATCTATATCTTTTTGTTCCATAAGATCCTCCACAAATGAAGCTCATATTTTGGTTGAATTTTTTATTTTACAATAAATAAAGAGATTCAATCAAAGAAACATACATGCTTTTTTGCAATATGTAAAGATTTTTCCGAAGGAATGTGGAATAAACGTAGATATTTTTTATATCTTTAGCGCATTACTAGCGCTAAGTGATTCCTTTTCTCGTATAATTTGTTCTTCTCTTTTAGCTTTTTTGGCATCCTCCCAGAGAGGTTCATGCCACTGAAGTGGAGTAGTGCGTGTGGGGCAAATGCACAGCTCTCTTTCTTTTCCCGTGTTTCCTTGGCGTAGCATAACAATGACCTTCCCGTCGTTTTCACCGCTTTCTGCAGCTTTTACTGCTTTGGGAGCATAAGATGCCACAAAACTTGCAGCATCCATCAAAGTTGCTTCATCCCATACTCTAAAGTTGCGCCCTACAGCCAAAGGGCCGGCAAAATCTCGCATACGGAAAACATAATCTTCTGGTTGAATACGCTCCTGCAAGGCGGCATTGCTAGCGGCATTGCGCCCAATACTGAGCCAATATTCACCACGGCCACCTTCACTCCAATATTGTCGTCCGGTATGAGCAAGGCTAAAGTCATTGGGGCTAGGGTGAGGTACACGAGTGAGCACCATCCAGTATCGACTAGCATTTTCTTGCTCTGCTAGCATACAGCCGCCGGCAGGAGTGGGAATTACAGTTATACCAAAATGTTTGGCGAGCTCCATTTGTTCTTTACGTCCACGACCGGCAATTTTATGGAGTTTTTCTCTATCCACAAGCTGTGAGCGTTCTGCGGCAATAGGGTCAAAAAGCTTGGCAGAGAGCGGACGCAATAAAACATCGTTTACGCCACCGTCGCGACGAATGACATTAAGTGTGTCACGCCTTTGTGACATGGGGCGTTGCCCAAGTACTTCACCAGAGATGATAAAACTTGCTCCATAGCTTGCCATGTGTTTTTGTGCGTGGCGCATGAGTAAAATTTTACAGTCTACACAAGGATTTAATAGTTTCCCAAATCCGTGTTCGGGGCGTTTTTGTAAAAGCTCTACAAAATCATGACCAATGTCTATGCAGCTGATGTCTAGTTTATAGAGTTTTTCCCATTTTTTTTGCAAATGTGCTTTACCAAAAAAAGGGCTGACAAAGTGTAAACATTTAACTTTAAGGCCTTGTTCTTCGATAGTTTTTACAGCAAGAATACTGTCCAGACCACCGGAAAATAAGGCCACGGCATCGTAGGTATTTTTCATGAAGATTACATAAGGCTATGCGTACTAAAGGGCAATAAAAATTTTTTTACATGTTAATTTAGGTTGTTATATGGTAAAACTTTTAGATGATTTTTTGACCCTTTGGTAGTATTCATATAGAGCGATATATACACGCAAGGAAAATTCAAACAATACATAGCTTAAGAAAAAACAGAGGAGTCGTCATGCAGCTGCCCGCACTCAAGCCGGAAATCACCGTGGTTATTACGTCTTGCAACAGACATGACTTATTGGAGCAAACCCTAGATAGTTTTTGTAAGTATAATACTTTTAAGAGTATTAAAGAGATTTTAGTTATTGAGGATAGTCCATATAGCCCTGAAAAATTGCTTGAAAAATATCGCAAATTCTATCCGGTGCGTTGTATAAAGAATGTCACCCGTCTTGGGCAGCCGCTTTCCATAGACATAGCCTATAGTCATGTGCAGACGGATTATATTTTTCACTGCGAGGACGATTGGGAGTTTTATGCACCGCAATTTATGGAAACATCACTGCGTATTTTAGAGTTTTCGCCCACCCTATTACAAGTGCACTTGCGTTCTACTGATGATATTGGCTATGAGTATACCGTGCATGAACGGGGAGATTTTGCCTTTTTGCACTATGGATATTTAAAGATTTGGCATGGTTTTTCGTGCAATCCAGGCTTGCGCCGTCTTCGGGATTATAAAAGATTGGTGAATTATTGTATGCACCTTGCTACGCCATATTTCTCTGGGAGTTTTGAAGCCTATATCAGTGAAATCTATCGTGGTTTTGGCTATGTGGCAGCGCTGAATTTAAATAATGGTGGTAAGGGCTTTGTGCGCCATATTGGTGATGATGCTCACATATCGTAGTATTGCGTGTAAATTCTTTGACTGCCACTTGAAAGTTTTTCTCGGGTGTTTATCTTTGGGGAAATAATACTGTTTTATGAGTGTAAACTTTTTATTTATCGAAATAATTATTTAAATTGGAGCTATTACATGAAGAATTTTATGCAGAAACTGCTAGTTTTTGGTGTTCTGTATGTGGGGTTAAGTGTTACACCAAGCTTTGCACAAAATAATGTGACAGTGCTGGAAAATGGCCTAAGAGTGCTTGTGGTGGAAGATGACCGCTTTCCTTTGGTCACAGTTCAGCTATTTGTCTATGCTGGAGGCATGACCGAAACGCCGGATAAAGCTGGCATCAGCCATTTACTCGAACATATGGTATTTCGTGGCACGACAAAAAGAGCCGATGGTAGATCAACTAAGGAAATTGAAGAAGTAGGGGGCAATTTTAATGCCTACACCTCTAGTGACAGGACGGTATATTATGCCGACTTACCTGCTAAAGAATGGCGCCGAGGTATTGATGTCATTGCTGATATGGCACTTAACGCCACCATTGAGCCAAACATTTTGGAAGAAGAAAAAAAAGTTGTGTTTGCTGAAATGGGACAAAGACGGGAAGACCCCTATGTACGCCTATATGAAAACACACTAGCCAAAGCCTTTGAGGGCACGTCCTATGCACATTGGGTTTTAGGCACAGAAAAGACTGTTGGCGCTATAACTTCCAAGGATATGCACGATTATATGGATAAGTTGTATACTCCGCAAAATATGATTCTCGTGGTTGTGGGGGATATAAAGAAAGATGAAGTTATAGCAGAAGCTAAAAAACACTTTGCCGGTAGCAAAAATACTGAACAATTAAAGGCTCCAAGTATTATTAGCCTGCCTTTATTTACGGAGACTAAAGTTTCCATTACACCAAGCACCTCTAATAAAGTGCTTATGAATATTTCTTTTCCGATTCCTTCCTCTAGAGATTTGCAAAATAATACCTTTAAAGTTTTGCAAATTGTTTTAGGCGGACTTGATACTTCTATTCTTAAACAAAAATTTGAAAGGGATACAAAGCTTGTTAATACCATTTCATCTCATAATGATGACTTTTATGGGGTAGGCCTTTTCTCTATTGCAGTGGACGTGGAAGTAGATAAGGTGGATGCGTTTTGGACTGAATTTATCAAGTTTCTTGCGGGACTTTCCACAAAAGATTTTACACAAGCTCAGCTAGATACAGCTAAATTTTTGTATGAAAACTCTTTTCAGCGTAAAAAAGGAACTTTAAGCGGCTATGCTAGCTTACTTGGGAATAATGAATTTACCACCCCCGGTGAATTATCAATACAAAACTTTTTGTACTCCATTAAACAAGTTACCATGAAAAATTTGGAAGATGTTCTGAAAGCATGGATTACACCTTCCAACATGGTTGTTGCTGTACTTGCACCCGAAAAAGCTATTGCCGCAAAACAACTGCCTAATTTTGTGTCCGTTGTACAAGAAAATTGGAAAAATGCCGACAATAGTATGAATATAATCGCCGATACAGTAAATTATAAGTCTCTTTTGCCAAAAGGCGCAAAAATTCTTGAAGAAAGCGAAAAACGTATTGTTATAGAATATGCAAAAGGCTCTAAAGTAATTTTATTACCCGATAAAACCATGCCCTTTTTACGGGCTGGATTGACACTAGTGGGCGGTGATAGCCTGCTAAGCCCCAAAGAACAGGGGCTTTCATCTGCTTTAGCTGCCATGTCTGCTGTGGCTACGGAATCCATGAATAGGGATGAGCTGTCTGCCTACACAGCACAGCGAGCCATAAGCATCTCTGCAGTTAATAGTCGTGAAACTTTTACCATGACTTTGGATGCACCCACACAGTTTGAAAAGGAAGCTTTTAAACTCTTTGGAGAAACCATTCATAAACCTGTTTTTGCGGCAAAGGATTGGGAAAATATTCATAACTTACTTGTGGTTAATGCCCTTGAAAGAGAAGAAGAACCCGATGACCTTATATTCAGCGAACTTTTGCCCACACTCTATACCACAAAAAATGCTTATGGCTATGTGAGCAATGGTAAGGCCAGTACCATTGAGAAGTTCACTTTAGAACAAGTGCAAAAACTGTGGGAAAAGCAAAAAAATCAAGGGTGGATTTTTACCATTGCCGGTGATTTTCGCATGGATAAAGCTTTGCAATTTGTGCAAACTTTAGCCCTGAACACAAAGCCCATTACGCCTTTGAGTGCGCCTACCATGCAAAGCTCGAAAGAAAAAACCTTTGTTTTGCCTAAGAAAAACCATGAATATATTATGCAGATTTTCCCCACAGTACCTTATGAAGACAAAGATGCAGTGGCCTTGAGCGTACTTGACAGTTTGCTTGGCGATATGTCCGGCATACTTTTTCAAGAAGTACGTGAAAAAAGATCTCTTGCCTATTATGCAGGCCCCATTGACTTTAGTAGCTCAAAAACAGGTTTTTTAAGCTTTTATGTGAATACAGGTCTGGAAAATAATGGAAAAATACTTCCGGTCTTTAAGGAAATTATTGATGATTTAAATAAACATCCTCTACCACAAGCAAACATTGACAGCGCGGTTGTGTCCATGGAACTAAAATATGCTAGAGCACAACAAAAGCTGAGCACTAGAGTTTCTGCGGCAACTACAAATATGTATCTTGGGCGCTCCTTAGATTATCAAGAGGAGTTTTTCAAAAAGGCACGACAAGTAAGCCCACAAGATATTCAAAGAGTGACAGAAAAGTACCTTAAACCAGAAAAAGCCTATTTACTTAAAGTAACCAGTAACTAATTTTAATATATCCTTTTTTTGAAGGGGATGAGAAAACTTTTGCTTGCGCTAAAAAGTTTTTTCATCCCTTTCGTTTAACCTCATTCTGATTCTTAAATTTCTCTGGGGGGAAAACTTTTGTGAACAAAAGCTTTTCCCCCCAGACCCCCCTTTCAAAAAACTTTCATTGCGATAACACCCTATTTTAAAATATATATATTGCCGCAACGAAAACGGAAAGGGGGAACCCGAAAATTATAAGTAGGCGGAGCTTTGCTTCGCCGTTAAACGAATAATTTTCGTAAGTTCCGTAACAGGAAAACTTTTGTGAACAAAAGCTTTTCCCCCCAGACCCCCCTTTCAAAAAACTT